>JAPKDK010000076.1 GCA_028872645.1 Verrucomicrobiota bacterium | reverse complement strand
GATCGGTTGGCAGCGGAAGAAAACTTCACCGCCGCCATCACGCGGCGCATGGTGAGCGAGGTGTTGTACGACAGCATCGTGGCGGCCGGACATCTCACGGAATACAAATGGCCCGCGGGCGCGAACCTCCGCACTTACACCGAGCGTGTGCGCGTGGCCGATGGCCGCGTAGAAGGCGGCGGTCCCAGGCCGCTTCCTGTTGCTTCGCCGGGCACGCCCAACATGATGGCCCCGCCCATGGGCGGTGGCGGCTATGATCTCGAAGGACAAATCGCGCTGAACTTCAATGAACTATTAAAGAACGAACTGCAAAAGGATCTCGCCGCCATGAAAATGATGAGCGATGCAGGGTTGGCCGCGCAACAACAGCGCCAAATGATGGCCCAACAAAATGCCAACGGCCCCCGCATGCGTTACAAGTACGTGGAGGTGGAGCGCACGGTGGACGACAATCCGCGCTTTGGCAGCACCATGCGCATGGCCACGCCGTCCCCACCTGCGCATTTCCTGCGCGTCTTCGGCCAACCCGCGCGCGACAGCCTCGCCAACATCCGCGAGCACATCCCCAGCATGCGCCAGCAGTTGATGATGCTCAACGGCAAGGCCACCCACGAAGCCGCCCGCGTGGGCCCGATGGAGCCGATGTACCCATATCTTGGCGGCGAGAAACAAAATATCGGGCAAGCGATTCAGCTGGCGTATATGGAAATTCTTACGCGCCAACCATCCGCCGCCGAATTGACCTTTGCCCGCGAAGTAGTCGGCACCGGCAAACCCGCGCTGGCCGGCATGGCTGATTTGCGCTGGGCACTTTTGAACAGCAACGAATTTCGATACATTCCATAAACCCAAGAACCAAGAACCAAATCAAAATCATGAACGGATGCCTTGATTACCAAATGACTCGCCGCCGCATGCTGGGGCTTTCCAGCGCCACAATGCTCGGCATGCCCATTGCCCAAATGCTCGCGCGCGCGGGCGAAACTCAAAAAGCAAAAGCCGAGCACGTCATCCTCTTTTGGTGCGGCGGCGGCATGAGCCACATCGATACTTGGGATCCCAAGCCCAGCCGGCCTGTGGCAGGTGAGTTTAGCCCCATCAACACTTCCGCTGACGGCGTGCAAATCAGCAGCATTTTTCCGCAACTCGCCAAGCAGATGCATCATGCGGCGCTCATTCGATCCATCGCCGGCACCAATGGCGCGCATGGTCGAGCATCGTACCAACTGCAAACCAGCTACAACCCAAGCGCCAATCTCATCCATCCGGGAATCGGTTCGATTGTGGCGCACGAGAAAGATCGCCTCGGTGACCTGCCGAGTTTCATCACCATCAGCGGCAACGCGCGCCGCGCCGGTTATCTCGGCCAACAGTGCGAGGCTTATTACGTTGGACGCCCTGGCGAGAAGGATCCGTACCTCGCTTTCCCGGCCGACATCACACAAATGCGCGGCAACAAGCGGCTCGATATTTTGGCGAAGATGAATCTGCGCAACGTGCGTGGGCTTGATGCGAGCAAAGCCAAGGCTGTGGACACCGCCACCCGCGAGGCCGTCAACCTCATGCGCAGCCCGGCGTTGAAGGCGTTTGAGTTGAAGGGCGAGGATCCCAAAACCGTGGCGCGTTATGGTGACACACCCTTTGGCCGTGGGGCGCTGCTCGCGCGGCGTTTGGTGGAAACCGGTGTGCGCTTCGTACAGGTGAATCGCGGCGGCTTCGATACTCACAACAATAACTTCCCCGCCATGCAAAATCACGGCGACGTAATGGATCCCGCGCTGGCTTCGTTAATTTCAGATCTCGCCGCCAGCGGTAAACTCGCCAAGACGCTGGTGCTCGTGCTTAGCGAATTCGGCCGCACCCCGCGCATTAACACCAACGCCGGGCGCGATCATCACGCGCGCTGCTTCAGTTGTTTCATAGCCGGCGGCGGCATCCGGGGCGGGCAGGTGATTGGCAAGTCCGACGAGGACGCCATGCTCCCCGCCGAGCGCCCCGTGAATCCGCACGACCTCCACGCCAGTCTTTGCCACGCGCTGGGAATCGATGCCACCAGGGAAGTGAAAACCCCCCTAGGCCGCCCCATGCGCCTCATCAACGAAGGTGCCAAGCCGGTGATGGAGTTGTTTGGCTAAACTGAAACTATTTTAGGCAAATGACGGCAGGCTTTGGAAATAGTCAGTAGAAACTCTTTCTCACGCTCCTCAGGAAATCGAATGTGTCGCGAAAAGGCGTAAAATATACGCATAAAAGAGCGATAATCAAATTGCAATTTCCCGGAGAGCGAACGTACTTTGGTGTTGGTACCCCTTTCCGCTGAGTGGCGGGAAATTTGGGCGACGTTTGTTCTGGAACCTTGAGTCTGACTTTTACAATGTTAATTCGTCTTTTTTGCCTCGTATTCCTCTGTTGCTCATTTGGCCTGCACGCCGCGCCGCCGGTGCGCGGATCCATCATTGAAGACCGCGCCGCGCGCAAGCTCAACGAGGCCGGTGAACTGCGCTATGACGCCGGTGAGCAGGAAAAAGCCATCGAGCTTTGGCGGTCAGTCATCGAGCGGTATCCGCGCAGCAAAGCCCGGTTTCAGGCGCACCTCAAGCTGGGCGAACATCATCTCACCAAGGGCAACGCCTACGAAAAGGCGCGCACGCATTTCGAAGCCGTGGCCAGCGAGGATAACAAAGACGGCCAACAGCGCGCCGAAGCCACATTGAAAATGGGCGTGTGCTTTTTCGAAGGGCGCCACTACGGTCAATGTTTCAAAGTGATGCGGAAAGTCATCGAGGAATTTCCCGTGGCGGAACAAGTAAACGAGGCCTACTATTACATTGGCCTCGGCCATTTCAAACAGGGGCATTACGGCCGCGCGATTGCTGCGCTGGAAAAGGTGGGTACCGCCGTGGGCGACAAAGATCAAAACGCCGAGAAGCTCGAGGCCGGCAAGCGGTTCTTTGTGAAAATTGAAGACGCCGACCTCGCCATCCTCAAAAAGGACGAGGCCGTGACCGTGAAAGTGCGAACCAGTGAAGGCGATGAGGAGAAGGTGAAGTGCGTGCCAATCGGCCGCAATGTGCGCGTGGTGCTCGGCTCCATCCCCACTCGCCTCGGCAAGCCGCGCCCGGGCAATGGCATTCTTGAGGTCACCGGCACGGCCAAGGTGCAGGTGGATTACACCGATGCGCACACCGCCGCGCGCGCATTTGATGTGGACCGGAAAAAACAAGTCACCGTGGTGGGCAACGCGCTGGTGCAGGTGATGGACGGCGCCTTTGCCGAAACATTGCGCGGCGTGGTGCTCGGCAAGGAGGCTAACGTGCAAGTGAGCGACGCCGACCGCGACGTGAGCGATGCCGCCGACAACCTTAAGGTGAAGGTTGAAGTGTTGCGCTCAAAGACGCCCCTCGAGATTGAAGAGGAAAAAGCTAAACTCATCGCCGAGGGCGCGCTAGATCCCACCACCCCCGGGGGGAAACCGCTGCCCGTTTTGCCTGGCTCCGAGCCCATCGAGGCGAAATTGGAGGTGGATCCATTCAAGGTGATTGACACCGTGGAACTTACCCTCACCGAAGCCCTTCGCAAGGTCGAAGAGAAGCTCATCGAGGAATCGGCCAACCCTCCCGCCGATGAAAATTCGCCCGCCAGCGAACCTGAACCCAAGGATGAAGATTTGGTCAAGGAAATCGAACAGCAACAGAATGACGGTAGCATTCATACCGGTCTCTTTCGTGGTACCGTGCCGGTGGAATCCGCCGAGGTGGTGGTAGCGGGTGACCCCAGGCTGCAAGCCCAGCCCGGCGACCTCATTCGCCTTAGCTATACCGACACGCTCAACATAGGCGCAGGCCCCCGCGATCTCACCACGGCGGCCAAGTGCGTGGAGGGTAATCTTGGTGGCGTGCGTGTCACCCGCACGGAAATTAGTAATGCCGAGTTGGAACTCAAAACCAAGCTCAAGACCGCCAGCGCGCTCACGCAGATCGGCACGCAATACCGCGACTTCGGGCTGGACGAAAAAGCAAAGTTAAAATACGAGGAAGCCTTGGGTGTGTGCGAGGAGGTCGTCACCCACGCGCGTAAAATTGGCGGCAGTTTGCTGGAGGAAACGTATATGCAACTCTGGCGGATTTATTTTTCCATGGATCGACTCAACCTCGCCGCCGCTATGAGCCTGCGGTTACAGCGCGAGTTTCCCGAGAGCATTTATCTCGATGAAGCCATCCTGCAACAGGCGCGGGTGGCGCAGAAATCCGGCGACTTTGCCCGTGCTATTGCGCTCTACACCAATCTTACGCGCCTCACCAAAAGCCAGCTGCGCGGTGAGGGCCAGTACGGTATTGGTGAATGCTACGAGGCGATGGCCAGGGCCGCCCGCGGCAATGCGGAACAAATGTACGAGCGCGCGTTCCAAGCGTATAAGACCGTGTTTGATCACTTTCCCGAAAGCGGTCGCGTGGGGGATGCGGTGGCCAAGATGGCCAGTTTTTATTACCAGAAAAAAGATTATGCCCGCGCGGTGGATGTGTTTGAGAAAGTGCTCTCTGATCATCCGGACGCCAATTTTCTAGATGTAATTTTATTTAACTACGGCCGCTGTCTGTTTCGTATGAACCGCAAGGCGGAGGCGAGCAAGCGGTTTAATCAACTCATTGATGAATTCCCCGGGAGCTCATTGGCACCCGAGGCCAAGCGCATTTCACAAGCCCTCACCAAGGCCGGAAACTAATCTCAAACACGCCATAAATGAAAATTCGTATCCTCACTTTTGTCTTCGCTCTGCCCTTGCTGTTGTCCGCCGCCGAGCCGCCCAAGCTCAGTGCCGTGGATCAACAAGCCACCGCGCTAGAATCGCAACTTAACAAGTCGCTCGACACCTCGCCCGCCGCCGCCAAGGTGATGCTGGAATTGGTGGGGCTTTATTATAAAGAGGGCCGGGTATTTGGCCTCGTGCGGGTGGGCGAACGGTTCGCTAAGGCGCAGAGCCGTCATCCGGAACACCGTGCGGTAATGCTCAAGTTGCTGGACGGGCTGGAGGTGATGTCGCGCCGTAAAGATTTCATCACCATCGGCCGGCAGTATATTTCGCGCTATCCCGATTCCGCCGAGGCGCTGGATGTGGCCTTGCGGTTGAGCGATGCGCTGGAACGTAATCAGAAGCGGGCCGAGGCTGCCGATGCGTTGCGGTTATTGTGGGAACACCAACCGGTGGTTGCTCGCCGTAAAGCGGCCGAGCGAGCGTCGGAGTTGTACGGGCAGGAGGGTGATCAACGGTTGCGCATTCGATCGGCACAACTGGCCGAGAGTCTCATGGAAAAACTGCCGGCCAGTCCATACACCGTGCGCTGTGGTTTCCGCGCGGTGCATGAGTACCGCCACCTCAGCCGTTGGGCGGAGGCAACTCAGGTGGCAATGAAAATGTTCAAAAAAAACCAGCCGCTCACCCGAGTGATGCAGCATGAATTGCACCGGCTCATGGCCGCCAGCTATGCTTCACAAAGCCAATGGGCCAATGCCGATGCGAGCCTCCGCAAGGCACGCGCCCTGCGCGACAGCCCGCGGATGGCGGCCGATCAAATTACGTACATGTACAGCGCTGGACTGAAGGCGCAGCAAATTGAAACGGAGCTGCGCGGTTTTGCCGGGAAATTTCCCAAGGAACGCGCGCGGTGGGAGGCAACGTATTATCTCGGGCATGCCTACGCACGCGAGAGTAATCCACAACAAGCCGCCCGAGCGGTGAGCGCTGCGTTGCCGCATGCAGCCAGTTCGCACAATATTGCCACATATTATGTACAGTGGATGGTCGATACTGCCAAAAACGCGCGAGGTGCCGCATCCAACGTCCAATTGGCCGCCGAGAAAAATCTCGCTGCCGCCAAGGCTGACGAGACGGTCAAACGCACTGCCTTCGGCAAGGCCACGGATCCCAAGGCCAAACAGGCGGCGCAAACTGCGTTGACTCTGGCCACTGCGTTGGTGCGAAAACGCGTGCAGGAATTACAGCAGTCCCAAACCGAAGAGCGCGCTAGCGAGCAGGTTTTTCAAAAACAAGTGGCCGCAGCGGACAGGGCACTCACCGCCGCGCTGAGGCCCACTCAACTGGCCAGCCGCGAGCTCGATGGGTTGGCCTTGCGTTACGCCCTTTCGCGCACCTTATATCACGAGCGTGCCAAGGACGCCGCCAAGGCGCTGGCCCACGCGCGGGAGGCGGTGAAGGAGGTGCACGTGCACCACAGCAATTTACAGACGCTGGTTTACGATTTGCTTTCGCGACAAACCGATGGCGGCCAATTCCGCAATGACGTGGCGCAGTTGCTCACGCAACGGCGCAATCATCTCTCGGTGAGTTACTATCGTGATTACCTGGGCAATTGGGTGAGCGCGGTGAAGAGCGACAAGGAACAACGGGCGAAGGCGCGGTTCGTGATCGATGCGTTGACCAAACAAAATGGCGAGCCGCTGGTGAAGGCGGTGCTACGTTTTCCGCGTCCGCAGGACAACGTAAAGGCGGCCATCCCGCTGCGAGCGCAGGCGTTGAACCAGTTCAGCAATCTCAGCCGGCCCAACCAGTTTTATCTCGTGAACACCCAGCGTTATGCATTGATTCATTACGCCCGCGAGCGCGATCCCGCGTTGGCCAAGCAAATTTCACTGGCCCTGTTGCAAAAATATCCGAAGGACCACGACGCGGCCGCCGGCTTGTTATGGCTGTACCTCAACAGCACAGACAAAGCGGACGCCAAAAAATACACGCAACAATTCCTACGGCTGTCGCCGATGACGGAACGCGTGAATACGGAATTCCTGCGGGATCTCATGAAGGCGGCTGAGCTAAACGAGGACGCTGCATTGGCTAATCAGGTTTACCAATGGGCCATTCGCGGAAAGGTGCGGCCCACGTACAGCGATTATTTTGGGGATGTGCTCTGGAAACTAGGTCAAAAAAACCAGGCGCTCGACTGGTGGAAGCGCGTGGTGGAAGCGCCTAGCGAGAGCCGTCCCGAAGAACGAAACTGCGCCGAGCGATTCCTCACCAACGGCGGCAAAGCTTCAGCGGCGGTGCGGGAGCAGATTGAGTTTCGCTGGCCGGAACTGGCCATCCGCGTGGCGGCGCATCGGGCCACGGATGAGCTTCGCAAACAGGGTAATGCGGATGCTTTTGCCCGCACGGTGGCGCAATTAGAAAAGCAGTCGGCCGACCTGCCGTTTATCAATAATGAGGATTGGCTTGGCTTCGTGGACACGTGGCGGGCGTATGCCATCAACAACGCCAGCTACATTGGTACTGACAATTTGGCTTACAAAGATTTTAAGCCGTTAGACGATACGGCGAAGCTGAAGGTGTACGTCGCCGTACGCGATTTGCGCGCGCGCGATTATTCTGCGTGGGCCACGTGTGACCATTTAATGGCCGGAGGCGCGGACGATGAGCCGCCGGTGGCGCGCCTGCTGCGGTTACTGCGTGTGACGCGCGACACCCACAATGATCACAACCGTTGGAACACCCTTCGCAGTTATGCGCAAAAGGCGTTTGAACAGGAGCGTTACGTGGAGAGCGCCACGCTGTTGACCGGCGCGCTGGCGCACTTGACCAACATTCCCAAGACCGCCAAGGACGAGGGTCGCAGCGCAGTGCTGCGCGCACATTCTCGGATGGGCGCGGTGGGACTCACCATCGACGAGAACAGCCCGATGGCGCCGCTATTGTCGGCTGCGCTGTACTTGCGGTTGGGTGATCGCGAAAAGGCGCTGGAATTATACCAGGAAAACGCAGCGTTGTTTGCCGCGCATCGCAATGATTTGCCGCCGGATTTGATTGAGTTTGTGTGCAATCACCTGATGACTGGCGGCGATGAAGAGCGCTTAACAGTCGTGGAGGGTTTTTTACGTGGTTGGCTTATCAAGTTTACGGATCCGGATAAGCCGGAGAGCAAACAGCAAAGCGAAGACGCCAAGGCGCGGTTACAGTTATTGTTGGCCAAAAGTTACTACAAGGGTCAGCGCTACGATGTGGCGCGCGCGGAGTATTCCACTGTGACCAATCGCTACGCCGGCACGCCGCATTCCATCGAGGCCAAGTTCGGCATTGGTGAATCGTTCATGGCGCAAAAAATTTATGATAAGGCGTCGCAAGCATTTAAAGCGCTGGAGGATAATCCGAACCAAAGCGTGTCCATCCGCGCTGAATTCCTCACGGGGTTGCTGGCGTTTCGGCAGGAACAGCACGATGCGGCGCGCGAGAAGTTTCAGCACATCCTCGAACGGGTGCCGGATGTGGAGCTGGCCAATCGCACACTGTTTAGTTTGTCGGAAATATATGGGCTCGAGCAGCGTTATTTGCAGCAGCTCAATTTGCTCCGTACGGTCGGTCGGTTGGGGCATCGAAGCAAACGGCTGCATTTGCCCGGAACGGCGTTATCCATTGTTGTGCACGATCGTGATCTGGGCGTGAGTCGCGGGAAAAGCCGCATTCCGGTGGTGGTGACCACGCATCCCGGTGGAGATAAGGAATTGGTGTATCTGCGCAGCACTGCCGGCGCGGGTAAAGGGCTGTTTCGCGGTGAAGTGGATACGGCTCTCGGAACTGTGACATTGGGGGATGGCGTGCTGCAACTGACCGGGAAAGACGTGATAGCGAGTGATTATCCACCGGAATTTAAGGCGCAGTTTCGCACAGTACCCTTGAGCGATGTGGAAATTCGTGTTGCGGCCGATGGCGAGTTTTCCGTGGCGAGTAGCGAGATTGTCGATGCGGAGGAGGAAACGCTCACACAACAACTGGAGCGCGAACAAATGGAAGCCAACTCCGACCGCCGCGTTTCGCAGGGACGACCGACCCAAGAGGTGAAACCCGGCAACCGCATTTTCTTGCGCATCAAAGATCGCGATCGTGACCTCGGTGATTTGCTCGACAAGCTTACGGTGACGTTGCGCGCGGACAGCGGCGATCAGGTACAGGTAAATTTGGTGGAGACCGGTCCACACACAGGCGAGTTTCGCGCGGCTATCCCCACCGCCGAACTGCCCGCGGGCGCGGCGGCGACGGATAGTGCCATCGGCCACAATCCCCTGATGGCCATCGACCACAGCCGCGAAACGTTTTGGCAAAGCGAGCCGGACGGCCTCACGCCCAAGTTGCTGACGGTGGACATGAAACAACTGCACACCGTGAGCCGCGTGCGCGTGAACACTCCCCACGTATCCGAGAACGCCCCCGTGCGCGGGCGGTTGTTGGGGAGCCATGACGGGGTGTTTTGGTTTACGATTGCTGCGCATCCGCCTCTGCCCGAAGCTCAGCCGGTTTCGGAAAAAACCGGCGCGATGCAGCAGCGCATTTTTGTGGGAGACTACACGGGATACAAAACCTGGGCACAAGTATCGCAACTCGGCCGCACAGGCACGCCGAAGCTCAATGAACCGGCTATTAGCTTGGCGTGGTCCGTGCCGAAGAATGGCGAGGCGGAGGCCAACCAACCACACGCGGCAATTTGGCACGGGCAATTGGTGCAACGGCGTGAAGGGGCCATGCGCATCGCCGTGACTGGCGATCTCGTGGCCATTGCCGTAAATGGAAAAGTGCAACTCGCACCCTCGGCGAAAAAAAAATTCGTGGATGTTTGGCTCAAACAGGGCGTGCATGAGGTGGTGATTTTTTCCGCCACGAAACAGGCTGCTCGCGGATTGGCCGTTACCCGCGCCCGCGCCAATGTGAGCAGTAGCCAGCCGCAATTGAAGCCGTTCACTGCGGAGGAATTCGACGTGGCCGGCGCGCGGAAATTTCTTGGCGAGAACCATGCGCCCGCGCCGCCGCAACTTCAGCCGGTGGCGATGAATTTCAAACAGGTGGAGTTTCGCAAAATCACCGAGAAATTTGGCGTCACCACGGTCAATAATCTCGAGCGCATTGGCCACTGGCAAAACGCGGCGGACTGGATGAAGTGGGTCTTTGACGCACCCCGGGCGGGGACTTATGAATTGTGGATGCAGTCATCGCACGCCAATGGTGGCTCGAAGTTTCGCGTGGAGTTTGGCGATCAGTTGATTGAAGGCACGGTGCTTAAGACCGGCGATTGGAACCGGTTCGCTTGGCAGCGCGTGGGGTTGGTTCAGTTGGAGGCGGCGGGTGCGCAGATTCTGTCTATCAAGCCTGTGGAAATCGCGGGAGCAGGGTTGATGGATCTTGCCAAGCTGGAGCTGCGCCCGGTGACGGGTGCGGGAGTGATTCAACGCGATCGGGAATGGGAATTTTTCTTCGACCCCGTGGAGTTGCGTTTCGCGCGTTTGCAGGTCGATGAGTACCTGGGCGACTCGGTAGCGATCAATCACGTGGAAATTCGCAGTCCTGAACAGACCTTCATTCCCACCAAGGTCGACGTTAGCACACTGGCGCAAAACGCTTCGCTAGAAATTGCCGGCGGCGATGTGGTGACCGCCAGTTACACCGACGAAATCGCCGTGGCCACGCAGGGCGGCAGCCGGTTGCTCACACAACAGTTGCAGGCGACCTACAACGACGCGCGCGTGGTGCCTATTGGGTTTAACTTCACTCGCAACGGCGCGGGCACGGTGGAGCAAACACGAAAGGAATTGCTACGCATCGATCCGGGCGACCGCATTACTTTTGAAGTAGTGGATTATGACATGGACCAAACCGACGAACGCGACACGGTGCCGGTTGAAGTGTGGTTGAATGGCGCAAAATGGAAGGACTTGATTGCCACGGAGACGGAGAAGTACTCCGGCATTTTCCGCGTGGAGGTGAACACCGCCGCAGCGGCCGCCGAGGGCAAGCTGGTAATTCAAAAAGGCGACCGCGTCCTTTGCCGCTACGCAGATTCACAAAACACCTTTCCGGGTCACTCAGTGGATCGCGAGGGCGTGGTGTTCGCCAACGAGCCGACCGAAGGCGTCATTCGGCTGATCGGCACGCGTCGCACACAGCCGTCCGCTGACAGCGAGGCTCCGTCACGTCCAATTTATTTACCCACACCGGAGCAGGTCGCCGAGCCGGTCGACGTGAATTTTTTCGTGCCACTCACTGTGGAGGTGATCGATCCCGACGCCGCCAAAGACAGCTTAAGCACCGTGAACGTTTTGCTGAATGCCGGCACGACCAACGCGGTGGAGGTCACCTGCGTGTTGTCAACTCAGTTTGGTGACTTCAGCGATCTCGATCCCAGCGCGTCCCATCCTGCGCTGCGGATGGGACGGTTTGTGGGGCAGGTGAAAATGCAGCTTGGCGGCGAAGGCAGCCCAATGAAACTGCCGCGCGCGTTGGGTGCCAACGCCGGGGTGATTGGCCGCGCACGTCCGGCCGGTGCGGCGGAGGATGCGGAAGATGACAACTTGCTCGACACTGTGCTCAATGTAAATGGCCAGGCTGTTTTGCAGGCGACCTATCAGGATGTGGCGCGGCCGAATAATACCCCCACCGAGTTGGCGCATGAAGCGCGGCTGAGCACCGATGGGGCGGTGGAGATTACCGATGAGGGTTACAACAAAGCCACCGAGCTGCTTCATGTGGGTGAAAAATTATTTGTGCTATTTTT
>JAPKDK010000372.1 GCA_028872645.1 Verrucomicrobiota bacterium | reverse complement strand
AACAAATTGGGCCATCGCAAACCGTGGGTGCTTGGATAAGCATGGAGGCTCAGCCCTTCACCCTGCCTGGCCAACACGAATACCACGGCCACCCTTTCCCGTTGGCTTTAGAGTTAAAGACCGAATCGCTCGAGGCCGCCTGCGCTTGGATTACTGAAAACGCTGACCAGCTCGGCCAGCAGGCTGCCAGTCATGGAGCAGTGCTTCTGCGTGGCTTACCCCTCGCTTCACCAGAGGATTTCGATGCTGCTGTCACCGCGTTTAAATTCCCAACTTTCTCCTACGAGAACTCCCTTTCCAACGCCTACCGCATCAATTATACGCCACGTGTTTTCTCTGCCAATGAAGCGCCACCGGAGGTCACAATTTTCCTTCACCACGAAATGGCACAAACTCCAATCTACCCCAGTAAACTTTTTTTCTTCTGCCAAACCGCTCCCGCCGAAGGTGGTGAAACGCCCATCTGCCGATCCGACATCCTGTGGGAACGGCTCACCGAGCAGTTGCCTGACTTTGCTTCTTCCTGCCGCGATAAGGGGTTGAAATATTCACTGACCATGGCCGGTGAATCCGATGAATCCTCAGGCATGGGCCGCAGTTGGCAAAACACCTTCAGTGCTGAGTCCCGCGAGGCTGCTGAAGCCCGCATGAACGAGCTGGGCTATTCATGGCAATGGCAACCCAACGGCGACCTGCGGTCTACTACACCTGTGCTTCCAGCCGTGCGCGATCTGGGGGATGGCCGGTCCAGTTTCTTTAATCAACTCATCGCCGCTTTTAGTGGTTGGAAAGACACACGCAATGATCCCAGCAAAGCCATCACTTTTGGTGACGACACCACGCTGGACCCGGATGATGTGGCCAAGGCCAGTGAACTAGCCGATGAAGTTACCTTTGATATCCCTTGGCAGGATGGCGATCTGGCTCTGGTGGATAATTATACTGCCATGCACGGCCGCCGCACGTTCTCCGGCACCCGTAAGGTCCTGGCTTCACTTGTGGCCGCGTGAGGTCTCTTTTCAGTTGAGCAAATTGGCTCGCTGTCGTGTAATCGACGGCGATGCGGTGTTTCCTGAAAACCATTCTACTGGGGCTAGGCCTTTCGGCGACTTTCGTCTTGGGCGCACCCACGCCTACTCAACTGGAATTTTTTGAAAAGAACATCCGGCCCGTCCTCGCGGAGCATTGTTATGAATGCCACAACAGTGGCGGCAAGGCGAAGGGTGACTTGGCGCTGGATTGGCGTGGTGGCTGGATGGCCGGCGGCGACAACGGGCCGTTGTTTACATCCGGCAAGCCGGAAGGGAGTTTGTTGCTGCGCGTGCTGAGGCATCAGGTAAAGGATCTGAAAATGCCGAAAGACGGGCCAAAGTTTTCGCCGGCAGTTGTCAAAAATTTCGAGCGTTGGATTGCGATGGGCGCGCCGGACCCGCGACTGAAGCCGCCCACGAAAGAACAAATCACCAAGGCCACTTCGTGGGAAACCATTCGAGAACAGCGTAAAAAATGGTGGAGCTTCCAGCCCATCCGCGATGTGAAACCGCCCAAGGTAAAGGGAGACTGGGCCTCGACCGACATCGATAAATTCATCCAAGCCAGTTGGAGTAAAAAAAATCTAGAGCACGTCGCTGACGCCACGCCGGAAGTTTTCATTCGCCGCCTCTCATTTGCGCTCACCGGCTTGCCGCCAACGCCGGAGGAATCACTGGCGTTCACGAAGGCGGCACTCATCAATCGCCAATCGGCAATTGAAAATGCTACTGATCGCCTGTTGGCCTCGGCGCATTTTGGAGAGCGTTGGGCGCGGCATTGGATGGATTGGGTGCGCTACGCCGAGTCGCTCGGCAGTGAGGGCGATCCGCGCATTCCGCACGCCGCGCAGTATCGCAATTATCTCATCCGCGCGCTGAATGCCGACGTGCCGTACAACCAACTTCTGCGCGAACATATCGCCGGCGACCTCCTGTCGAAGCCGCGCGTGAACGCCAAGCTCGGCCTCAACGAATCGGCCATCGGCCCGGCGCATTATCGGTTTGTGCTGCAGGGCTTCGCGCCGACCGACGCGCTTGATGAACTCGTCCGCACCACCGAGGACCAAATCGACGTTGTCTCGAAAGCCTTCCTCGGGCTTACGGTCTCGTGCGCGCGCTGTCACAATCACAAGTTTGATGCCATCAG
>JAPKDK010000003.1 GCA_028872645.1 Verrucomicrobiota bacterium | reverse complement strand
AACCATGTGGCTATGCGTATTGGGGACTGGAAAATTGTGGGGGACAACGCGTTACAAAAATTTCAACTCTATGAGATCGAAAAGGATTGGAAGGAGCAAACGGATTTGGCCGCCAAGATGCCCGAAAAGCTCGCCTCGATGAAGGCCGCACTACTCAAGGTGCATGGAGAGGTGGAAAAGGAGGGGCCCTCGGAATGGTGGGTTAATGAAAAGCCCCGTCAACGCGGCAAACGGACCAAGGGTAAGAAATTATCCGAGGGTAAGGATGAAACCGGCGACTGGGAGATTGTCAAGGGAGGCACGGTGACCAAGGATGGTGAGGGGTATCTTCTGGATGCGGGGCAGGGGGAAGCCTTTGCGCTGCATAAGCTGGATCGTGCGGTGGGTAAAAAGATTACCTTTGAACTGGAGTATCAGGCCGCAGTCAAGGAGCGAACCCGCAACGCTTGCCTCGTGCTGGGAGCAGAGCCTCTCAACGATAAACTCTGGAAGGCCGGTTCCATGATCGGCATGGGAGCACACGGAATTTTCCCGGGATCCTGGGCTAATAGCAGCCTGGGAACCGTTAAAAAAGTGGCCTTGAATCCGGACGAATCATTCAAGGCGGTGGTGACCATTGACACGGTTAAAGGGTTGCTTACCTTGAAAGTGGGTAAGACGGAAGTTGTGATGCAAACCCCTAAAGATCTGGAAAAGATCCAGTACTTCGGTATCTACGCCAAGGGAACCAAGACCCGGTTTAGTCCGGTGACCATCAAGTAGTTGGGTTTTTAGCCTTAGACCGAGCCGGCAATTGATTTGCCGGTGCTCTCAAGATCGTTACAGGCTTCCACAAGGCGAGCCGCCATCGCTTCCTCGCCCTTCTTCAGGTAGGAGCGCGGGTCATAAACCTTTTTGACTCCGACTTCTCCGTCGATTTTCAGCACGCCCTCGTAATTGGTCATCATGTGGTCGGCGATGGGGCGGGTGAAACTGTATTGTGTGTCGGTGTCGATGTTCATTTTGATGACACCGTAGTTGAGGGTCTCTTTAATCTGATGTTTCTCTGATCCACTGCCGCCATGGAAAACGAGGTCGAACTTCGCTTCCTCGCCGTGTTTGCCGATCACCGCGTCCTGTCCCTGCTTAAGAATCTCGGGGCTGAGCTTCACCGCGCCGGGTTTGTAGGCCCCGTGCACATTGCCGAAGGTGGCGGCGAACATATACCGGCCAAGCCCATTGAGGCTTTCGTAAACGGTGAGCATATCTTCGGGCGTGGTGTAAAGTTTTTCGGCGGGCGTGTCTTCGCTGCCGGCCGAGCCGTCTTCCTCACCGCCCACGACGCCGGCTTCGACTTCGAGGATGATTTCATTGGCGGCGCATAGCTCAAGATATTCCTTGGAGATTTTCATATTATCCTCCAACGGCAAAATGGAGGCGTCGAGCATATGGCTTTGGAAAAGATTTCCCTGACCGGCAGCACGGCGCTTGGCAGTTTCGGCGATGAGCGGTTTGAGGAAATCGGCGGCTACTTCCGGTTGGCAATGGTCTGTGTGCAGGCCGATGAGCACGTCATATTTTTCCGCCAACCGATGCGCGGCCTCGGCGAGGACGATGCAGCCAAAGGCGGCGTCCTTCACATTCAGGCCGGAAGCGAACTGGCCGCCACCGGTTGAGAACTGAATGATGCCATCGGACTTCGCGTCGGCAAAGGCCTTGAGCGCGGCGTTGATGGTGGTGATAGAGGTGACGTTGACGGCGGGATAGGCGTAGTCGCCCGCTTGGGCGGCATCGAGAATCGCGGCGTATTGTGTGGGTGTGGCAATGGGCATAATAGGTTTCGCGCCATCTGAGGGCGGAAAGCGCCGGAAAGTAGGGGGTTGGCGGAGAAAAGGGAATCAAAAAAATCCGCGGTCGATTTTGCTAAAACGGTGGATACTCACTTGGGAAGCGCACGAGCAGGGATTTTTTCTCGTGGGCTTGCCATTCTGTCCAGCCGAGTTTGCCGAGGAAATCGGCGCGTTTTTCGTAATGAGCGCGGGTGGCGGGGGATTTGGAAATCTTGGCGGTAAGAATTTTCACAGCGTTTCCGAGACGATTGTGCAGCAGTTCGCGTTCAAGATTCAGCTCGGCGTTGGCGGCATCGGTGGCGGGGTTCCAGCGGATGAGTTTATCCCAAGCGGCTTCAAATGCGGCGATGGATTTTTTGTCGGCCTTGGCTTGAGCGAGTCGCGCTCGGGCTTGGGCGCGGAGGGCGGTGATGAGCGCTGCCTTTTGAACATCCCATTTCTTTTTCAAAGCATCTTTGTCGGCGGCAGTTTCATCGGCGGGCGTGCCGAGGTATTGCTGAAGGCCGTCGAGGTCGAGTTGTTTGAGAACGGTGTCGGCGACTTTCAGGATTTCTTTGGCGTCCTTAGCTGGCTTAAGTGGCTTAAGCTTGGCGAGTTCGAGCTTGAGATTTTTTTCAGCGAGTTTTTCTTCGGCGCTGAGTTTTTTAGGTTCTGGTTTTTTGGGCGGCACCACTTTGGGTTTGGTGGAGGGGAATGAGTTGCGCGCGGCGGGCACGATGTATTGCACGGGGAAACCGCCGGGCTTTTGGCCCGCGCCGTTGAGGTCATCGGTGTTGCCGCCGTATTGAATCGTGCCGCGCAAAATGTCGCCGGGCTTCACGCCGGAAGGCAGTTGCCCGTGCTTGGGAATGGCGAAGTGCAGCCGTACCGAATCGCCGCGCCGAAGCGTGCGCGCGGCAAAACGCGAACTGCCGCGGATCGCCCCTTCGGCGTGTTCGTGGAAGGCGAGCGAAACGGCGCGCGAAATGGGTTGATCGAGCATCAGCAGCGTGTGCTGAAAACGCTCGAGCAATTTTTTGTCGGGATGACGCACGTGATAGCGCAGCACGTGTTTGCCTTTGACGAGGCTCACGGGATCATTGTGAGTGCCGCTGCCGAGCCGGCGTTTTTGTGCGTCGAACAATTGCCACACGCCGGACTCGAGAAAATAATCCGAGCCATCGTTGTAATCCACCGTGAGCACGGGCGTCACACGCGCGCTTGAGGCCTGATCGAAATTGTACGTGAGAATCATTTCGTGGATTTGTTTCTCATCATCCAACCGATCGCGCACGGGATCGAGCGGCCGGATTTCCGACTTGGCCGGTCGCACCGCGCGCCGCCATGTTTTGAATGAGCCCGAAGGCGCCACACGCTCATCGCGCAACGGCGCGGTGACCACCACGCTGTCGGTTAAATCATTTCCATCAAGCGAAACCACTTCGCTGCTTGGACGCAGCCCGTGAAACTGTAGCGTGAACTCCGCCTCCGCCTCGCCGAGGCTGGACCAATATTGCGCGAGGCAAAGCTCCAACGTGCGGCCGCCGGTGACAGCGAAACTCTCCACGCGCTCCGTGCCTTCGCGCAAAGTGACGTAGCGCCGCTTGTCACCCGCGCGGAAGGAGAGCCCCGGCAACAACTGCACCGCGTGCATTGTGATTCGCTGATCCGTGCTGGCCTTAATCGTCCGCATGTGGAGGTCGGCCCACGTCGCGCCCATCGGCACGGCGAGAAACCGCCGCGTGGTGTCGCCGCCCTTGAAGGTGAGCGTTTCATTCCATTTCGCGTCCTCAATTTTTTCGGGAATAATCACCGTGACCGGCACGCGCACAAGCGCGCCGCGTTGGGGCGCATCGGCATCGGTGCCTACCACTTCGGTGTAATGCACGCCGGGCGCGAGGCCGGTGGAATCGACTTTTACCGTGATGCGTTCGGAATCGTTGGCGAGCAGGATTTGGCTGGCGTGTTCCACCCAGTCGGCTTTGCAATGGAGCAGCAAACGTTTTTCAAAATTAATTTTCTCGGAGGGTTTTGTGTCTCGATGGAAAGTAGGAATCAATGTCACCGAAACCGAATGCGTGCGGTTGACCTCAAACGGTTCGCGCAAATAAATTCCGCGCGCATTGCCGCGAGAGGTGATGCGGACGTCAAATTTGAAATCACTTTTTGTAATGGCCGGATTATTTTTGAGCCAATCGTACGCCTTGTGAATTTGGATCATCCCGCGCCCCTGTTCGTGCGGCGAAAGCCCGGCGATGGGCTTGGCGGTATTTTCCAGAGCACGGCGCACGCGATGGGGCGAGCGGTTGGTCTTCTCCGCCTTGAGCGCAGAAAGGAGCAGGGCGATGTTTCCGCAGGCGTTGGGGGAGGACATTGACGTGCCGTTCATTTGCGTGTTGCGGCGGAGCAGCCAGTTTGGCACGGGCGCAATCGCGCCGCCGGGCGCGGTGAGGTCCACGCCGAGGTCGCCATCGAGCGCGGGTCCGCGCGAGCTCCACGTGTATTGCATATCCTTGCGTGTGGCGCGCATGCCGTATTGATCGAGCATCATTTGCGGCGTGACACTCGCGCCAATGCCGAGCAAGGCGCTGGTGCTGCCGCCGGGGGAACCGACGGTAGACAGCGCGGGGCCGTTGTTGCCCGCGCTGGCGCAAAAAATGACGCTGTGGCGGTTCACGATGTTGGCGTACTCAGTATAAATCCGGCCGACATTCGGGCGGGGCGAGGGACCGCCGTAGCTCATATTGATGAGGTCGCATTTGTTTTGCAAAACAGTAATGAGCCCGCGCATTTGGCCGGTGCCGGTGGAGCTGGAGCCGAGGCGGGTGTCGCCGATTTTCACGGAAACAATTTGCGCGCCGGGCGCGAGGCCGTTGAGTTCGGGTTGCTTGGGAAAATGCGCCGCCACGATGCCGGCGACGTGCGTGCCGTGCGCGCCGCAATCGACGACGACCGAAAGCAGATCACCATCGCGATAAATGTTGGTGGCGAAATTCATCTGCGCTTCGCCGCCGAAGGTTCCATAATCGCGGTTCACGCGGAAATTCGTCATTAGTTTTTCGTTAGCGAAATCGCCGTCCTCATCGGTGTCAATGCTCGCATTCCAGCGTTCGCCATCGTGAAAAACAAGGCAGTCGAAAATGGGGCCGGGGTCGCGGTATTGAGTTTGCAGAGTTTTGAGCTGGATTAGGCCCGCAGCGAGGTCATCGCGTTCGAGCATTTGCTCCTTCGTGGGTTTGGGGTTGGCTTTGTCCCAATCGGCGATGGCGCGGTCAATTCCCTCCGTGCGTTTGCGCTGTTGGATGTCCCACGGTTCGCGGCGTTTGGCCTTGAGGCGGCCCACTAGTTCAGCGGGGAAAATGCGCCACGCTTCCACCACCCCGACGCGGTATTTTTTATCGCGGCTCTTCCAAGCTTTGGGCAGCGTGAGCGTGCGACCGGTGAGGCCAGTAAGTTTACCCTCCTTGAGTTCGCGTTCGGTGGTGGTGCGCACGTCGCCGCTGCCGGAGCCATCCACAACGTCAATAATTTTGGGGCGGCCGTCGGGGGTGGTTTGCAATCCGGGCGCGCCAGGATCCACGCCGGTATCAAAAATGGCGACGACGACTCCGCGTCCATCGTATTGCGGATGTTCCTTGAGGAATTGCTCCGCGCCGGTGGCGCGTTTGGGGATGAGCGCGGTGAAGGGCTGGTTGCCATTTTTACCGTTCTCGGCGTTGGAAATATACTTGGCGTACGCGCCGAAACTCGTTGGGTCCGGCGTGTGACAAGCGGCCAGCAGCACGGCCAGCATTGGAATGAATCGTTTCATTTGCGCGATAGGATAATGATGGACGTTGGGCTTGCCAACTTTGTTCGTTGAAATCATTGCAGATTTGTTATAGTCATCCGTCAGTTTTGGCATGGATAAAACTTGGGAAATCATCAGAGAGGTGCTGACTTATCCGCTCATTAAAATGGGCGAGGGCAGTCTCACTCTGCAAAGTTTGGTGATTCTTTGCGTGTTGTTTGCGGTGGTTTTGTTGCTGGAAAAAATCCTGCGCGAGCGCGTGATTATGCGCATTTTCGAGAAGACGGATTTCCCCGAATCGTTGGAGTACGGCCTCGCCCGAATCATGGGGTATGTGTTCATCGTCATTGGCTGGTATATGGCGATGCAGTTTGTGGGAATCGATCTCAGCTCGCTGGCGCTCATCGCCGGCGGCATCAGTGTGGGTGTCGGTTTCGGCCTGCAAAATATCATCAATAACTTTGTGAGCGGCATCATCATTTTTGCCGAGCGGCCCATCGCCATTGGCGATCGCGTGGAGGTGAGTGGCATCGCCGGGCGCGTGGTGAAAATCAGCCTCCGCAGCACCACCGTGATTACCAATGACAACATCACGATGATCGTGCCTAATGCGGATTTCATTTCTCAGACGGTTACCAACTGGAGCCACGGCGATCCGAAGGTGCGCATTCGCGTGCCCATTGGCGTGGCGTACGGGTCGGACATTGTGTTGCTGGAAAAAGTACTGCTGGAGATTGCTGATGAAAGTCCCAAGGCGCTGAAAGACCCCAAGCCCTCGGTGCTTTTTGATAGTTTCGGCGACAATTCGCTGAACTTTGAGCTGGCGCTGTGGACCGCCTCGATGACTACGCGGCCGCGGCGGTTTATTAGTACCCTCAATTTTGCAATCGAGAAAAAATTGCGCGAAAATAATATCGAGATTCCTTTCCCGCAGAGGGACCTACACATCCGCAGTGGTTCGGTGGAAATAAAAAGGCCGGTGGAAGCGGAGCCTCCCGCCGGTCAATGTGATCGTCCAGCGGAAGATTCCCGCTAGATAGATCGGGATTGGTTCGATTACGCGTCCGAGCGCTCTTTCTTTGGCGCCTTCTTCGGCTGACGCTTGAAGGGCTCGATGTTGAAATCAAACTTGTGGTCGAATTTGAAATTGCCGCCCTTCAAGTTTAGCCCGTTGAGCTGGATGCCTCCCTTGCCGGCACCCATGCCTTCCAGCTGCTCGAGCTTCTTGATGAGATTACGATCCAGTGAGTCGCGCTGTTCCTCTGTGTTCACCGGTCCGGCAAATGATTCCGCACCATCGGGATCCTTCGCGGTAAATGTCTTTTTTCCATTCTTCGTATTGAGCGTGTATGAGCCGGTGTTGTCACTGACCGAGACGCTGGTCACCACTTGTCTACGGATGTTTAGGTTCGGGTTCTCGTTATTTCCGCCCGGTAGATTAAAGTGAAACTTGAACTCTTTGCCGCCATTCCCTTTAGGGGCACCTTGGCCAAAGTTGAGCCCCTGTCCTTCGAGCAGTTTTTTCAAATCCTCAGGGTTAATGCCTGGAATGTTTTTTAACTGCCCATTCAGTTGATCAAGATTTTGCGGGTTCAGTTTGAACATTTGCATTTGCCCATGGCCGAGCCCATTGGGCAGGTTAAACTGTTGCCATTGACCTTCCGGCCCGTTGGGTAGGTTGAAGGGCAACAACTTGCTATTTTGCAATCGCAAGGCCTGCGGCGTGCGCGCCACGATCGGTCCTTTGGTAAGTTTGGCCTTAGCTTTGTGTTCTTTGCCTTTGCGAATATAAGTTAGCTTTACTTCGTCGCCGGGTTTCTTAGTGCGGATGAGGGTCTGTAATTGCTGACTATTGATAATGAGCTGTTCATCGAGCTGGGTGATGATGTCATTTGCCTTGAGTCCGGCCTTTTCCGCCGCGCTTCCTTTGGTCACGTGTTCCACGGATACGCCAATGCCTTCGGGCAGGCCGAGCTGCGCGCGGGTGAGGGGTGGAATTTCGCCCATTGCTACTCCAAGGTAGGTGCCGGAGGCTTCTTTGGCGGAGGGCTCCGGAATCTTATCTTTGTCAGCTGCCAAGGCGGGCAACGTGATGGCTGCAGCGATTATTGGGATAAGTAGTCTTTTCATTTTGATTTTCAATTTAGGTTAAAGTCAGTGTACGTCAATCACCGACCTCTAGGAGGCCGGCGGCCTTGCTGAGATTGCATCTCCTTGTACTTCCCCCTCTGCTCGTCAGTCAGAAGTCCTTCCATCCGCTTTTGATACGTTTCATCCAGTTCTTTCATCATCTCGGAGTACTCAAGCTGTTCCTCGCTTTGCTTTAGCCTAATAGCAGCAATTTTCTTTTGCTGTTCTTCAGTCAAGTTGAGTTCCTTGAACGGGTTATCCCCGTTAAAACCGCCGAGTCGTTGGCGGGCGAATGGATCAAATGCTTGCCCCTGGTTCTTTCGCATTTCTTCCCAGCGCCCGCGGAAGGCTGCCGCGCGAATACCCACACGCCCCTCTTCCATTTGTTCAAGTTTCTTGAGCAAATTGCCATCCGGTGCCGAGAAACTTGCCGAATCAAAAGTGGTTTTGGCTTTTGCAACCTCGGCATTGGCTGCGGTCAGCGCCTTGTCAGCAAGAGTCTTGTCGGTCAGCGCCTTGGTCAGTGTCTTCGCAGCCTCGGCGGCCTTGGCTTGCGCTTGTTCTTTTGTCTCGGCATTTGCCTCGGTCTGCGCCTTGTCAGCAAAAGTCTTGTTGGCCAGCGCCTTGGTCAGTGCCGTTGCAGCAGCGGTGGCCTTTGTTTGCGCGGGCTTTTGTTTCGCGTTGACGAGGCCTTCATACACCTTCTTGGTGTCCAACGTCTCACGCTGCTTCTCGGTATCCACTGGCCCGTCAAATAGCAAAGCTCCACCACCTTCGGCTTTGAATCGTTTTTCACCGTTACTAACTGTGATTGTGTAACGGCCGCCTTTACCATCGGAGCTGGTCGTAGTGCCATTTCGAAATACCCAGCCTGGACCCCGGTTCTTTCTTTTTTCTTCCATACGCGCCCTGGCATCCTCACGCGCTTTATCGGCACGGTCCCTTGCTTCCCCAAATACCCTGCCAGCTTGTCGGTTGCGAAATTGCCCTCTTCGTTGGTCAGCTTTTAATTGTCTTTCGTATTCATTAAGTATCTTCTCAGCCAAATCTTTCGAGATTAATCCTGACTTGAGGGCGACCCCGATTTCCTTTTCCTTTGTGGCATATTTCTCCGTTAATGGATCTTTGACTTCCTTTTTGTCATCGGCCATCACAACAGAAATGCTGCCGATCAGTAGCAATACTGCGGTAACGGCTCCCATTGTGTGTATTTTCATCGGGGCGAGTTTATGTGGGTTTTGTTGCTTAATGCAATAGGAAATCGATAGGGAGTAAAGTTTTTGTTTTAAAAATTGCAGAACCTTTGCGCCTCGTCCCATAATCATTCATGCGCACGTTTTTAATCACTCTAGTTTGTGTTGTTACTTTAAACCTTCAGGCGGCTCCAAAGGAGTTGTTGGTTTATATTGGCACCTACACCAAAACCGAGGAGCAAGGGATCCATTGGCTTAAATTGGAAATGGCAACGGGCAAGCTTACGGCGGTGGGAAAATTGGCCGGGCAAAAGAACCCTTCATTCCTCGCCATCCATCCCAATAAAACATTTCTCTATGCGGTCAATGAGATTAGCAATTACAAGGGCGAGAAGGCCGGAGGAGTGAGTGCGTATTCAATTGACCCAAAGACCGGTGCCTTGACGTTCCTCAACCAGCAATCCTCCAAGGGTGGGGCACCATGTCATCTGGTGGTGGATGCCACCGGCCGAAACGTCCTCGTGGCCAACTATACCGGCGGCAGTGTGGCAAGTTTGCCGATCTCACGAAAAGGGCGTTTACGTAAAGCTTCCTCGTTTATCCAACATAAAGGTTCGAGTGTATTGAAACCCAGGCAAGCTGCTCCACATGGTCATTCCATTAACGTATCACCGGGCAACAAGTTTGCCGTGGCGGCTGATCTCGGTCTAGACAAGGTTCTAGTTTACGGTTTTAACGCGAAAGGCGGTAAGTTGACCCCAGTAGGTTTCACCAAGGTAGCTCCCGGTGCTGGTCCCCGGCATTTTGCGTTTCATCCAAACGGCAAATTTGCTTACGTGATTAATGAGATCACGCTTACTGTTACTGCTTTTGGATGGGATGAAGCGAAGGGTAAACTAAGCGAGTTGCAAACCATTACGACGTTACCAGTGGAACGAGGGAAGGGGATGAGCACGGCGGAAGTGCAGGTGCACCCGAGCGGGAAGTTTTTGTACGGCTCCAACCGCGGGCATAACACGATTGCGGTATTCAGCATCGATGGAAAGACCGGCAAGCTAAAGGCGATTCAACATCAGTCCACGCTGGGTAAAACACCCCGTAATTTCGGCATCGATCCCACTGGGAAATTTCTAATTGCTGCCAATCAATCCAGCGGTGATGTTTTCACTTTTCATATTAACCAAGATACCGGCGAGCTGAAGCCCACCAGCCATTCAGTCAAAGTGCCCATGCCGGTTTGTGTTAAGTTTTTGGATTTGAGTGAATGAGGATTAGAGGAACTGCTTGCGGTACTGTAGCGGGGTGAGGCCCATGGCTTTCTTGAACTGCACGGTGAAGGAACTTTGGTCGTAGAAGCCGAGGTCGATCGCGATGCTGCCAATTTTCAGGTTGGGTTGCATCAACAAATCGCACGATTCATGTATGCGCAGCTTGATGAGGTACTGCTGCGGGGTGAGGTTAAAGTGATTCTTAAAACGTCGCTCAAATTGCCGCAACGAGATCCCGCCCATTTCGGCTAATTGAGGGATGGACAACTTTTCGCGAAATTGAGCATGCAGATGGTTCATCACGCGGGCCATGCTTTGCTGGCCGGAGAATAATTCGTGGCTTTGATGATAGTCCTGAATGATGCCCATCACGCCCAGAACCTGATTGGCCTTGGAGAGGATGGGATATTTTGACGTGATAAACCATGAGGGGATGCCCTGGCGGTTTAGAAAAATCTCCACAATCTTGGTGACCGGCTTGCGACGTTCCATGATCTGCAGGTCATCGCGACGGAATTTTTCCGCCAACCGGCGTGGCAACAAATCAAAGTCCGTATGGCCGATCAACTCCGTTTCGGTTCTAAATTCATACAACTCAACCAGATACTGATTGGCCGCTAAGAGCACCCCTTCGCGATCCTTGGCAAAAAAGGAGACATGCTCAATGCAGTCGAAAAGATGATAGATAGGGGTGGTTGAACTGAGCGCGCTTAACAAAGCGCGACGCCTTTTTTGAAGTTCTTTTGTGCTTTTCATGTTTAAAATTGAGATGGAGACGATTGCCCTTGCATGTCGTATTAATAATAAAAAATGCCGAAATAATGCAAGACAGGTCTTCCCGAACAAGGTATGCTCGTGGCGTTCAGAGAATAACCAATCCAATGAAATACTGGTCACGATTGTTAATGAGCGTGTTGGCGATGCCCATGGTGTTGTCGGCACAAGAGTTGTCCGACGCGGCAAAGGTTGAGTTTTTTGACCAGAAGGTTTACGCGATACTCAAGGATAATTGCTTTAAGTGCCACGGCGAGGAGAAGAAGCTTAAGGGGCAATTTCGCCTCACCAGCCGAGAGGGATTGCTTGCGGGTGGCGAAATTGGACCGGCCATCAATCTCAAGGAGCCTCAGAAGAGCTTGCTGCTTGATATGCTTTCCTATCGCGATGGCGATCACGAAATGCCGCCCAAAGCCAAGCTGCCGCAGGCGCAGATCGACATCCTCACGCAATGGGTCAAGCTGGGTGCGCCGTTTAATCCTAAGCTGGAAATCGCTGGCAACGATGTACCGCACAAGCTGCCCAACACACAGATTAACGACCGCACCAAAGCGTACTGGGCCTACCAGAAAATCCAACACCCACCAACGCCCAAGGTGGCCAATGACGATTGGGGCCGCAGTGCCATCGATGCGTTTGTGTTCGATCGGTTGGCGCGCAATAAACTTACGCCCAACGGCCCTGCCGACAGACGCCAACTCATCCGCCGTGCGTATTATGATCTTATTGGCCTGCCACCTTCACCCGAAGAGGTGGCGGCCTTTATAAAAGATAGCTCGCCCAATGCATTTGGAAAAGTCATCGACCGACTGCTCGCCATGCCGCAGTACGGCGAGAAGTGGGGCCGCCACTGGTTAGATCTCGTCCGCTTCGCCGAGACGAACGGCTACGAGCGCGACAGCAAAAAAGACCTCATTTGGAAGTACCGTGATTACGTGATCCGCGCTTTTAATGAGGACAAGCCGTATGACCGGTTCGTCATGGAACAAATCGCTGGCGATGAAATGCCGGACAAGACGGGCGACTCTATAACTGCCACCGGTTTTTATCGTCTCGGCATATGGGATGATGAGCCAGCAGATCGTCCTCTGGCGCGCTATGACTATCTCGATGACATTTTGCGTACCACCAGTGAGACATTCCTTGGCATGACTGTGGGTTGTGCGCGCTGCCATGATCACAAGATCGATCCCATCCCACAAAAAGACTATTACTCACTTCTGTCGTTCTTCAACGATATCTCTCCACATGGAAAAGGGAAAACGAATCACGTTCCGATCACCGATGCCAATACCAAGGCGCAGATGGAAAAGAAACGGGCGGAACAGCAGAAGGTGATTACCGCGATTCAATCCAAGCTTGAGCCAATAGAGGAAGCTTTGATTGATGGTTATGCGGTGAAAAATCCTACTATTCGGGATAAGGCGGATGGAAAGGAGAGGAATAAGCTGAAGAATCCTTATGCACTCCCTGATGCGGCCCGTGGTAAGGGCCAGATTTGGGAATACACAACCACCAAGCCTGGCGACAATTGGTTTGAAATTGCCTACAACGACCGAGAATGGAAAAAGGATTGGTCTGGATTCGGCAGCAAGGGCACGCCGGGTGGTCACGTTCGTACCGAGTGGAAGACAAGTGATATCTGGTTGCGGAAGGATTTCCGTCTTGTGGAAATTCCTGGCAAGCTTGTCCTACGCATTCACCATGATGAGGATGCTGAAGTCTACCTGAATGGAAAACAGATAAAAACCTTCACTGGTCATATTGGTCGTTATGTTGACGTGGATATCACCGAAGCCTCGCTTGATGTTTTGCAAACCGGCCGCAACACAATCGCCATTCACTGTCGTCAAACCGCTGGAGGCCAGTACATAGATGCAGGGTTGTTGGTTGACTACAATATTACCCCGATTCCAATTCTGGCTCGATTACATGGTAAGGCTATTTTGGGTGATGCTAAGTTGGCTGAGTATAATCATTTACATCAGCAACTCACCACTCTGGAGCAACAGAAGTTTGCGGTGAAAGAAGAGTTTGCCATGGCTGTTGGCGAACGAGGTCGACAAAAGACCTGGGTACTCAGGCGGGGAAACCCACAGCTTCAGGGTGAGGAAGTTGTTCCTGCATTCCCGCAGATTCTCAGTGCCTCTGAAGTAAAGATTCCTGAGGGTTATAATACTGGAAAGACTTCCGGTAAACGTCGTGTCTTGGCCGAGTGGATCGCAAGCAAGAACAACCCAATGACCGCCAAGGTGATGGCCAATCGTCTCTGGCAACATCATTTTGGCCGTGGCATTGTGCGCAGCTCGAATAATTTTGGCCACATTGGTGACCAACCTACGCATCCGGAGTTACTTAACTGGCTCGCCGCCGAGTTAGTCGACGGCGGCTGGAAACTCAAGCGTATGCACAAGCTCATCATGATGAGCCGTACATATCAAATGGCTTCAAGCGGGAATCAAGCCGCGCTCGCTGCTGACCCGAACAACGATTTCTTTTGGCGGTTTGATATGCGCCGCCTCACCGCCGAGGAAATCCGTGACTCTATTCTCACCCTTACCGGCCAGTTGAATTTAAAAATGGCGGGTCCCAGTATTTACACTGAGATTCCCGCCGAGGTAGCTAATACCGCCTCGCGTCCCGGCGCCGCATGGGGCCGCAGCTCCAAGGAAGACGCAGTTCGCCGCAGCGTTTACATATTCGTCAAACGCTCCCTGCAAGAGCCCTTTCTCGCCGCGTTCGACTGGGCGGACACCGACAACACCTGTGACGTTCGTTTCGTCACCACCGTCCCTACGCAGACGCTCACGATGATGAATAGCAAATTTCTCAACGACTCTGCTGAGGTGTTGGCCGCGCGCTTGCAGGAAGAACAACCCAACGATACCTCAGCCCAAGTCACTCGCGCCATCACTCTCGCCACCAGCCGTCCTGCCACAAAAGAAGACGTGGCTGATGGGCTGAAGCTCATCGAACATTTTACTAAAAATGGCATCGATAAAAATAAAGCCCTGCAGCGCTTCTGTTTGTTGGTGCTGAATTTAAACGAATTTGTCTATCTCGACTAATCCACTGAAACCTTTAAACTAAAACAAACTCATGGCGAACATTGACAAACCAGCAAACACGTTTTGCGGACAGACCTCGCGGCGAGAATTTTTACACCAAGTTGGTGGCGGCTTCTCTTCTTTAGCACTCACTGGAATGATGGCGGGGGATGGTTTCCTCGCCAATCAAGCGATGGCAGCAGACGGCAAGACGCCGTGGGCCAATCCGCTTGCGCCCAAGAAGCCGCCGTTGCCAGCGAAAGCGAAGCATGTGATTTTTCTGTTTATGTATGGTGGACCAAGCCACATGGACACGTTTGATTACAAGCCCAAGCTCTATCCATTGGACGGTAAGACGATTGACGTGAAAACTTTTGGGCGTGGCGGAAAAAAGACAGGTGGCCGTGTGGTCGGCCCGAAATGGAATTTTAAAAAATACGGTCAATGTGGTAAACAGATAAGTGACCTTTTCCCGCACGTTGGCCAGCAAGCGGACAAGATTGCCTTCCTGCATTCGATGACGGCCGATTCGCCTATCCATGGCTCGGCGATGTTGATGATGAATTCGGGTCACTTGCTCAGCGGAAAACCTTCGTTGGGTTCGTGGGTGAATTACGGCCTCGGCAGCGAAAATGAAAACCTGCCCGGATATGTCGTAATGCTCGACCCCACCGGCGGCCCTATAAGTGGTGCGAAAAATTGGACGAGCGGCTATATGCCCGCCGCGTATCAGGGTGTCACTGTAAACGCTAGCGGCACGCCGATTCTTGATTTGAAAAACGCGCGAGGGATGGAGCGTGATGAACAGCGTACGATGCTTGATGCGTTGGGCCGCTTCAACAACCGCCATCTCAGCACACGTACGGACAACTCCAATCTTGCTGCCCGCATTGCCAGCTATGAGCTCGCGTATAAAATGCAAATGAGTGCACCTGAGGCGGTGGATTTTGATAGTGAACCGGATCACATCCAAAAACTTTATGGCCTTGACCAAAAACGTACGCAGGATTTCGGGCGTAAATGTTTACTTGCACGTCGGCTTGTGGAGCGCGGAGTGCGGTTTATCCAGATTTACAGCGGCGGCAATCACAACGATGCGAACTGGGACGCCCACGGTGACCTCGAGAAAAACCATAACTACCATGCCGGTAATACCGATCAACCGATTGCCGGTTTATTGAAGGACCTCGAACAACGAGGGTTACTGGATGAAACGCTTATCGTTTGGGGTGGCGAATTTGGCCGCCAACCCACTGCCGAATATGCCAAAGGTACGGGCCGGGATCATAATAGCTACGGTTTCACAATGTGGATGGCCGGCGGCGGCATCAAAGGCGGCATTAGCGTTGGCAAGACCGACGAACTCGGTGCGGCTGCCGTGGAAGACCGATTCCACGTGAAAAATCTTCATGCAACGGTCTTGGCCCAACTCGGCTTCGACCCCAATGAGCTGAGCTATTTTTACCGAGGCCTTGACCAAAAATTAGTTGGCGTGGAAGGGGCAGAGCCGATTAAGCAAATTATTTAGGTCAGCCGTTAAACCGGATTTCCAGCATCGTCTTCTCCAGTAGGAATTTTTTTGTCCACTATTTGTGTGAGTCCTTGGAATTGTGGTCGGTCATTGGCAACTAGTGGCTGATGATTGCAGCCTTAATAAATCCGCGTGCGAGGTCGGAATGAGTCTTTCCTACGCCGGTCATGATGTTGGCATACTTCTCCACTAACCACGCGCAGATTCAGTTCTGCGCAAGCGGTTTTCATTAAAAAATCGCGGGAACCCCTTAGGGTTTTTATCGTACAGTCGATGAATAAGATGATTTTAAATCTGGCGGCTTCTCTTTCACAAATCGGGCGGTGAGAATCAGAATCATCCAACCTGCCGTTCCAACTCTGAAGAATATTTTCGCCATCAGTGATAGGGAGTTCCAGTCAGTATTGCCGTCTCCAATGACAAGTGACAGCGCTAAGAGGCAAGTCGCAAAGGCCAATCGACCTGCCAAACTTTGAACGGAAAGATAAGTAGCCCGAAGATTTGTTGGTATGCGCTCATTCACAACCTCGCTTAAAGGCGCCAGATGAAAGAAAGCTAGGGTCCTGTCGGCTGCAGAATTACTTTCATCAAGCCGGCTTCGGTGGCGTAGAGACGGTCGAACCATTCGGGGCCTTCGTCCAACGTGGCCTTGGCACTGATGAGAGGATCGACCTTGATGACGCCGCGGGAAAGGAGATCAATGCATTCGAGGTATTCGCCGTTGGAACCGCAGGTGCCGTAAATAGTGAGTTCGCGCGTCACAACCGATTGCAGCGGAAAATCAACCTTGGAAGCAAGGTTTCCAATGAGGGTAACAGATCCACCCTTACGAGTGCCTTCAATAGCGGTCTGCACGGTAGGCGTTGCTCCTACGACTTCCATCGCGATGTCAGCACCATCGCCGCCAGTTGCTTCTCGAATACTCTGAACGGCGTCGGTGCTATTGGGGTTAATGCCGATTTCTGCACCGAGATCTTTTGCCAATGACAGTTTCTCTTCAGCCAAGTCGACGGCAATAACCTTACCGCAACCCGCAGCCTTTAAAGCCTGCACAACTAGCAGTCCGATCATGCCCGCACCGACCACCACAGCAGTGTCACCTTCAGTGATTGGGGTGCGCTTCACCGCATGTACTGCCACGGAGACTGGCTCGATCATTGCAGCGTGCTCAAAGGCGAGGTTATCTGGCATAGGGTAAATAATGTGTTCGGGCACAACTGCGTACTCGGCGAAGCAACCATGCTGCCGGTAATCATCGCAGGAAACGCCCAGGACACGGCGCTCATCGCACAGATTCATTTGCCCACGTTCGCAAAAGCCGCATTGGCCACACGACACCATTGAGTCAAACGTGACGCGGTCCCCACTCTTTGCCTTGGTGACTGCACTGCCAGTGTTGGCCACTACACCGCTCGCCTCGTGGCCCATGATAAGTGGAGGGATGCGCCGCCCGCTGGAGCCATCAAAACCATGGATATCGCTGCCACAAATACCGCATGCCTTGATCTGAATCAGCACGTCGTGCTCACCAAACTCCGGTTCGGGCATATCAGTAACGGTCAGTTTCTTGTATTCTTCGAGCAGCAGTGCCTTCATGTAAGAGCGCTGATAGTATTCTGTGGAACCCCTGCCAGCAAAGACTTTTCATCATTTAGGAAATTTGATTTAAGCTACTGACCGCTTCCATGAATAAGATTGTGACACTAATTCTTGAGAAGAAATGAAAATGGATATCCACGATAAATCTTAATATAGACCCTGAATCTCCTGCTTATCTGTGTTCAAAAAAACCCCTTTAAAATTTGGGTCGATCTTGTAGAATCCCCGTCTGACATCCTGTGAAAATGAATACGCATAAGCTCATCCCCTCAGTGTTAATCCTCTGCCTGCCGCTTGGTGGTTTTGCGGTAGACCCTCCCCAAGTCCGGCCTACGCCGCGTCCGGCCATTCAGCCGGGAGTGCGTCCGTTGCCGGGTCGTTTGCCTGGTGGATTGCCGGGGCGCTTCCCTGGTCGTGGGCCAGTCAAGCCACAGGCTGTGAACTGGGCAGAGAAACAAATTGTTGTCACTGGCACTGTTGCCAACATCAAACAAGGGCCGACTTCCCGATCGTTGCCACCCATTTTCAACCACACCCTCACACTGGATATCGATGGCGTGTTGCGCGGTGACATCAAGCCGGGCGCTAACCTGACGGCCAACCATTCCGCCCGCCAAATGCAAAAGCCGGCTTATCCCAAAGGCAAAGTGATCGTGGCTATTTCCAAAGTGCGCGGCAGTCTTCGCATCGAGGCCGTGGAAGCGGTGGACGCCAAGAAGCTTGCCGCCATCAAGCTTGCGTGCGAACTGCCGATGGGCTGGAAAAATGTGAACGGCAAACTTACTTCTCCATGGGCCGCACAAAAAAAACGCGCTTGGCCCAAAGCGCAGGAAACGGACGCCAAACACATGTGTTCCGTGACCGGTCGGCCCGCGTTGCTGGCAGGTGGTGTGGTGAATTACACAGTGGAAAAAGTGCCGCCGACCAAAGCTATCAAATGGACCAATCCCGATGGTGACGGTCAATATAAAATCACGATCACTAATCCCACCGCCAAACCTGTGACCGTGGATGCCCTGCGCCAAGCAGGTAAACGTATTCTTTGGAAAGAGAGTCTCGTGATCATGTGCCAAGGCAAATCCTATACTGTGCCCGGCTCGATTGGTTTATTACGCCCGACCGAGGCCGTGACGCTCAAGCCCGGCCAGAGCATTAGCACCACGGTCAACGCGCTCGCGCTCGTAGGCCCGTCGTGGCCGAAGGGCGGTTATCGCATCGAGTTCCAATTCTGCCTCGGCGAACGCAGCAGCAAGCAGAGCTTCTATTATATGTCCCGCCATCATGACGCTATCCGCGCGGCATCCAAAAAGCCGGTGAACTAATTTTCACCACGGAGGCACAGAGTTTCACAGCGGGCTTCGTCTCGCTTTTTTGTGCAAATAACTTGGTATCCTTGCGCCTTGGCGGTTCATAAAATGACTTCCCGTTGCGTGAAGAACACAGTAAATTTATTTCCCGCATGAAACACTTGTTTGCACTATTTATTTTGTTGGCAGTCACCGCGTCTGCCAAAGATGCCGTGCGGCCGAATATTATTTTGGTGATGGCCGATGATATGGGGTTTTCGGACATTGGTTGCTACGGCGGCGAAATACAGACTCCCAATCTCGACAAACTGGCGGCCAACGGTTTGCGTTACACGCAGTTTTATAACACGGCGCGCTGCTGCCCCACACGGGCTTCTTTAATGACCGGTCTTTATGCGCATCAGGCAGGTGTGGGTGCGATGACCAACCCAACGTCCACGCCCGGTTATGTCGGCCACATTACTAAAGAGTGCGTGACCATTGCCGAGGTGCTGAAGGGCGCAGGGTACGCGACCTTCATGACCGGCAAGTGGCATTTGACCGAGAACAAAAACAAACTCGCCGGCGGCTCCAAGGAAAACTGGCCACGGCAGCGTGGGTTTGATCGCTTCTTTGGTACCATTGCTGGTGCAGGTAGTTTTTATACTCCAAATACACTTACGCTTGGAAACGATCCCATCACGGAGTTTCCGAAATATTTTTATTACACTACTGAAATTGGGAAATACGCCGCGAAGTTTATTGGCGAACACTTGGTTGAGAAAAAGGAACAGCCATTCTTTCTATATGTACCCTTCACCTCACCTCACTGGCCGCTGCATGCACTCGAGAAGGACATTGAAAAATATCGAGGCAAATACCTGAAAGGCTGGGACAATCTGCGTGTTGAACGTCATGCGCGCCAGTTAGAGATGGGCATTGTCGATCAACGCTGGCCGATTAGTGGCCGCCATAACAAGGCACCGGCTTGGAGTTCGCTTAATGAATCGAAGAAAAAGGAGATGGACGAGCGGATGGCGATTTATGCAGCAATGATAGATAGCATGGACCAAAGTATTGGTCGCATTCTGGTTACATTAGATGAACATGGTCAGCGCGACAATACGCTAGTTTTGTTTTTGGCAGATAATGGCGGGTGCGATGAATCTGGCCTGTTCGGTTTCGAGCGAAAAAAGGGTGGCAAGATTGGCACCGACAGTTCCTTTGCTAGCTACGGTCTCTGCTGGGCCAACGCGAGCAACACGCCATTCCAGTTTTTCAAGAAGGATAATCATGAGGGAGGCATTGCTTCTCCACTCATCGCTCATTGGCCAGATGGGATTGAGGAAAAGAACAAATTACGTCATCAACCGGGCCATGTGATTGATGTTATGGCCACGTGCGTGGATGTATCTGGAGCGGCCTATCCAAAAAAATTCAAGGATCACGTCATTAAGCCATTGGAAGGGCGCAGTTTGGTGCCGACGTTTACTGATGAGCCGCTTGATCGTGCAGGAATCTACTGGGAACACGTGGGCAACCGCGCGGTACGTTCAGGCGATTGGAAGCTCGTTGCAAACGCGCGTTTTCGCAAGCAGGAGTGGGAGCTATACAATCTAAAGACAGATCGCACCGAGAGGGTGAATCTCATTAATCAACGCGCCGACAAGGCACAGGAACTAAAGGCTATGTGGGAGGCCTGGGCCAAGCGCGCCAACGTGTTACCCAAGCCATCAAACAAATCAAAGAAGAACAAAAATAAAAAATGAATCGTATGAAAATGAATCGTATTCTTGCCGCCCTGTTGTGCCTCTCGCTTTTGGTTTCCCTCGCGGACGCCGCAGCACAGCCCAAGCGCGTGCTGCGCATTATTGCCTTTGGCGCGCATCCGGATGATGCGGAGTTTCAGTTGGGCGGTTGTGCTATCAAGTGGGCGCAGCTCGGACACAAGGTTAAGCTTGTGTCTGTGACCAACGGCGACATTGGTCACTGGAAAATGGCCGGCGGTCCGTTGGCGAAGCGCCGCACCGCTGAATCAAAGGAAGCAGCCAAGCGCATGGGAGTGGAGTCGCTAGTGTTGGATATTCACGATGGCGAAATCATGCCCACGCTCGCTAATCGCAAAACTATTGCACGACTAATTCGCGAATGGCAGGCAGACCTTGTTTTCACTCATCGCCCGCATGATTATCATCCGGATCACCGCAACGCCGGACTGCTCATTCGCGATGCGGCCTTCATGGTGGGCGTTCCGTTTTATGTGCCCGATACGCCGCCGGTGAAGCGGATGCCTGTCTTTATGTATTTCCCCGATCGCTTTACTCGCCCCTATCCTTTCCAGGCAGACATCGCGATTTCTATCGACGATGTGTTCGATGAAAAAGTGCATGCGCTCGATGCACTGGAATCACAAGTTTACGAGGGTGGCGCAAATGGCTCGGCGCAGACACTTATTCGAAGCAAGGCTCACGATCCCGTGGCGCGCAAGGAAATCCTCAAGGCTAATTGGACTGGTCGTAATGGCCGCATTGCTGATCGCTTCCGCAAGTCACTGGTGAAATGGTATGGCCCGGAGAAAGGCAAGGCTGTGAAAACTGCCGAGGCATTTGAACTTTGCGAATATGGCCGCCGCCCGAGCGAAGCGGAGTTAAAAACACTATTCCCATTTTTCAAAAAATAAATTCATGAAACGCGCATTACTCCTACTCTCATTCGTGCTGCCACTAGCGGTCTCAGCCCAATTGGTCAAACTCGATGGAGCGAAGGTCATTCAGTATAAACAAGTGGAGGACACCAAACTGTTCTTGCACGTATTTAATCCTAAGGACCACAAGGCCTCGGATCGACGCCCGGCAATTGTATTCTTCTTTGGAGGGGGCTGGAGCGGGGGGACACCTAAGCAATTTGAACCTCACTGTACGTATCTCGCCTCGCGAGGGATGGTGGCGATCACTGCGGAGTACCGAGTGAAAAGCCGTAACAAGACAACCCCCTTTGAGTGTGTGAAAGATGGCAAGTCAGCCATCCGTTGGGTGCGGGCCAACGCTGCTAAATTGGGAGTGGATCCCAAGCGCGTGGCTGCGGGCGGTGGTTCGGCTGGTGGGCACGTTGCTGCGGCTACGGGTAATTGCCCGGGGTTGGAAGAGGAAGGCGAGAACCTAAAGGTCAGCAGCAAGCCTGATGTGCTGGTACTCTTTAATCCGGTTTATGATAACAGCTCCAAGGGCTATGGGTATGATCGGGTGAAACCACGTTGGAAGGAGATTTCTCCGATGCACAATATTCGCAAGGGAGCTCCTCCGACGATTGTTTTTCTTGGGACCAAGGATAAACTGATTCCGGTGAGTACCGCTCAGGAGTACGAAAAACGTTTGGTGGCTGTGGGTAGCCGTAGTGAGCTGCACCTTTACGAGGGGGCGACTCATGGGTTCTTTAACAAAAGTAAGGGTGATGCTTATCCAGACACCGTAATCAAGATGGATGATTTCCTGAATTCGCTTGGGTGGCTGAAGGGTGAGCCGACAATCACGAAGGAGCCGAAATGAAGAAGGTTATTTGTGGCATATTTTTGGTGACGCTTGGGCCATGGGCTTCGGCGCAAAAGGCTTCACCGGAGGCATTGTTCAAGCAGTGGGACAGGAACAAGGACGGTAAACTGATGCTGTCAGAATTGCCACAAAATGCCCGGCGCAATTTCTCGCGAGTGGATGCCAACAAGGATGGCACCATTACAATGGAAGAGCATTTGCGCTTCTTAAAACGCCCTCGTAATGCCGAGCCATCTCAACCAAGAGATGTCAAGGTGCAGCGAGACATTCTCTATGCCGGCACAGAGAACCCGAGGCAGATGCTCGATTTGATTTTGCCGGTGAAGCGTGAAGGCAAGGAATCGCTGCCGGTGATCGCTTTCATTCATGGTGGTGGTTGGCGCAACGGCAACAAGAATAGTGGCATAAACCGGGTGACAGGCTTGGTCAAAACCGGCCAATTTGTCGGCGTAAGTATCGGCTACCGGCTCACGGGTGAAGCCATTTGGCCGGCACAGATTCACGACTGTAAGGCAGCCATCCGATGGTTGCGCGGCAACGCGAAGGAACACGGAATAGATCCAGACAAGATTGCGGTATGGGGTTCCTCAGCTGGTGGGCATCTGGTTTCCATGCTCGGATCAACTGGTGGCGTGAAGGAGTTGGAAGGTAAACAAGGCAAGCACCTCGGCCAATCCAGTCGTGTAACGGCCGTGGTAAATTATTATGGCCCCAGTGCGTTGTTGCAAATGGATGATCATCCGAGTCGCATGAAGCATAATGCTCCCGATTCTCCTGAAAGCTTGCTGATCGGCGCACCGATTCAGGAGGCGAAGGAGAAGACGCGGCAAGCTTCACCACTCACACATGTCAGCAAGGATGATGCGCCGCATTTGCACGTGCATGGTACCAAGGATCCGTTGGTGCCGTTTCATCAATCGCAGATCTACCACGCGGCATTAAAGAAAGTTGGTGTGGAATCCACGCTTATCACAGTGGAAGACGGTGGCCACAACGCGCCACGGGCTGTGGGTGAGAATCAGGTGCGCTTGTTTCTGAGGCGGCATTTGCGAGGAAAAGGCGAAAAGCTGGCCGACGAAACGGTGCCCACAAGTCGATAAATCGCATCGAGCGATTGCCGCTTGTCCATAACTTGCGATGGCTCGATTCGTTGGATTTATCTAATGTCTGCCGCGTGTTTAGGGAAAATAGTCGCTTGCGATTCTTGCTGGTCATCGGCGTGTTGTTTTTTGGCGTATTTGCTTTGTCCGCGTGGAGATATGCGCCGCGCTCAGATCGTTTTGCGGCTGCGTCAAAGCGGGTCCGCCCGGCGCTGGAAGCGGCCCTCCGTGTGAAAGGCTTGCACTGGGGCGCGCCAGTGTACATTCGTGTTTTTAAGGAAGAGAAACAGCTCGAGCTGTGGGTGGATGATGGGAAACAGTTTAAACTTTTCAAGACGTGGGTCATTTGTAAATTTTCCGGCGAGCTGGGCCCCAAGCTGAAGGAGGGCGATGGGCAAGCGCCAGAAGGGTTTTATTTTGTGCCGAGCGCGCGAATGAATCCGCGCAGTCGGTTTCATTTGTCTTTTAACCTTGGCTATCCCAATGCCTATGACCGAGCGCGCCAACGCACCGGCAGCGCGTTGATGGTGCACGGCAATTGCGTGAGCATCGGCTGCTACGCGATGACCGATCCGCGCATTGAGGAAATTTATTCATTGTGCGCCGCCGCGCAGCAAAACGGCCAACGCTTTTTTCGCGTGCATTGTTTTCCCTTTCGGATGACTGAGGCCAATATGAAACGCCACCGGAAATCCAAGTGGATGAGCGAATGGGAAAATCTTAAGGCCGGCTACGATTGGTTTAAAAAAACCAAGCGGCCACCGAATGTGACGGTGAATGATAAAAAATATCAATTCGGTGCCGATATGCGCTAGGCGGCTTGAAAAAAAAAAGAAAACAAGACGAGGTGGAAATCGTCCCTCCCAATTACCGCATCGCCCGTTGGGCGGCGAGCCAGCCGCCGGCGACGCCTACGACTAATCCCAGCGTATGGGCGGTGTTAGCGATGGGGCCGACAAGACCGGTAAAACAAAGGGCAAACCAAATGAGAAGCATCGCGATGGTCCCCTGATCGAGCTGCAGGCCAAAGCTTGGATCGCGGTTACCGCGAATCCAAAGGTAGCCGAAGAGCCCGTAGTTGACACCTGACATTCCGCCAAAGTTGGGCCCGCTGAGCAGGTATTGGCCGAGGTTGGAAAGAACGGCCGCCAACAGAATGAACCCTAGGAATCGTCCTGTACCGAGTTTGCCTTCCATGCCGCCGCCTAAAAAATATAGCCAGTAAAGGTTGAAAATAAAATGCATCCAGCCGAAGTGCAAAAGAATGGGCGTCACCAGTCGCCACACTTGGCCAGTCCCCGCCTTTTCATATTTGCTGCCTACCAACACTTTTTTGCCTGTTATTTCCGCCAGAAAAGTGTCGTTTACTTTCTGTGTTTCTTCCCCAGTTAAAACCCGAGTAACGGTGATATGTTGCTTTGCGGGGAAGTTAGAAATCTTGAGCTTACTGACATCTTTTTCCGCCACGGTCATCACCTGAACCATCACGCAAAGACCGATGATTAGAAACGTGAGATACGGCGTGCCCGTCGTGCTTTGCCCAAAGACTTGGGTGCGCACATCCACTTGGCGTTTTGCCGCGAGTGCATCTGCTTGGGCTTCCTCTTTACGCAGGGTGGCGGCTTGACGGGCGCCCTCGGCGTATTGGCTGTTGGTGGGGTTGGAACGGAACGCCTTCAGTTCGTCTTTGGCTTTTGCGAGTTGATCGTCATCGTGAATCCACAGCGTCCACACGCCATCTTCCTCGTCCACGTCATTGCTGATGCCCTTGGCGTACAGGTAATCGCCCAGTAGCCGGGCTTCCTGTTCACTGGAGAATTCATCAATCGCACGCATCGGCGCGGATTGAAGACGAAATGTGGACCGGAGTCAGGCTTTTTTGAGAAAAAAAGAATTAATCGGCCAGAATTGCCGGTTCCAGTTCTGTTTCCGGTTCTTCCTCGAGTGCGCTGGGGATGGCTTGGGCGTGCTGTCGGAGAGTTGCGGCTAGGCGGTCGAGTGCATCGTGTGGGATGTCAGCATAGACGGGCACGTATACGGTGCCGTCAATGAAATCCTCACAATCAACTGCGGGTCCGTCCACACCTTCCATTGCGCAGAGTTGGGAGGAGGAGGCGGTGGCGTCAAAACCTTCGGCGCGCAGGTCGTTGACCAGTTCGGACTTGTAGTTGGTATAAACTGGAAAGAGCCACCACGTGTTATGCGGGTTAGCGTGGCCGGCGCAGCGGAGTGAGGTGGGTAGCTGATGGTTAACAAGCTGGCCGGCGTGGCGGCGGGCCTCAAGTCGGGAGCGTGGGTATTGGCGCAGCCGCCGCCGCAAGAGTGCCAGTTGGGGCAGGGCGGGTTGGCGGTGCAGGAGCGGGATGAGATCGCCACGAAATCCGCGCACAGCGTTGACGACGAGCAAATCATAATCCACCCCAAACATTCCGCAGGCTTGGGTGAAAGCGGTGTAAATCCAGTTGAGGCCAAGCGTCTTGAGTGCGGCAAATTTCAGAGTGCGTTTGAAAAAATAACCGCGGCCTTGCGCGGGGTACTCGGCCATCATCGTGCGCATCCGTTCGCGCACGTCGGTATTGCGTACGCGGGCCAGGGCACCGCCCAATGCGCTGGCGGTTTTGATGGCGCCGAAGCTAAAGAGGCTGAGTGCGCTGCGGGCATCGCCGCGATAGCCTTCGCATCCGTCAAACGCCTGCGCGCAGTCTTCCACAACCAAAATATCCGGATGTTGGCCGGTGATTTTAAAAACCGGATCCATGTCCATGCGCGAGCCGAAGAGATGCGCCACGAGCACCAGCCGCGTGCGCGGGGTGATGGCGTCCTCCACTTCGTCGGCGAGGATTTCCATAGTGTGCAAATCCACATCCACCGGCACCATTTGCAGCCCGTGATGTTCGAGGATGCGCGCCATGTCGGGGATGTTGATGCCGCTAATGATGACCTCGCTGCCGCGCGGAAGATTAACGGTGGCCAACCAACAATCGAAAGCGGTGCGAACAGAAAGCGCGGTGACCGCATCGCCACCCTCGGCCCAAAGCTGCGTAAGCTCTGTCTCAAGGCGCTGCCGACTCGACCTTGGCCACAGGCAATAGCCCAAGGCTGCAGCTAAGTCGCGGTAACCGATGTCGATCTGTTTGCGGGCAAACATTAAAAACCTGCGGGCCAGCGTGGTTCCGTTTTGGATAATTAGCAGAACGCGCGCGTAATTGCCACCTTTTTATGGGCTGGAGTCACGAAGGGGAGCAGTAAATTCACCACAGAGGCACAGAGATTTTCACCTCTGTGTTCTCTGTGCCTCTGTGGTGAAAAATGAGTTCACACGAACAACTGCGACGTCGGCTTGATCGTCAGTTCCGGCACGTGTGCGCGGGCGGGGAGCCGGGCGACGGCGACGACCATTTCGGCCACGTCGGTGGCTCTCAAAATCGTGGCGCGATGTTCGGCGCTGGGCGGCTCGGGGCGGTCATCGAGAATGGGCGTATCCACTTCACCGGGGCAAATCGTCGTGATACGGATGTTGTTTTTCAGTTCATCACCCGCCGCGGAAGTGCCCAGCGCGTTCATGGCAAACTTGCTGGCGTTGTAAGCCACCCCGCCGAGAGGGTTCGCGCGCAAGCCGGCGATGGACGAAATGTTGATGATCAATCCCGCCTTGTGCGGCCGCATCAACGGCAGACCGAAGTGCAAACAGTTGAACGCGCCGGTGGCGTTGATGCGCATGAGCTTGTCCCAATCTTCCGGCGATAGCTCGGCCATTGAGCGGTTGGGCACATTCACGCCCGCGCTGTTCACCAACAAATGCAGCCGGTCAAACCTCCCCGCGAACCATTCGAATAGTGCCCGCACACTTTCGCGATCGCCCACGTCGGCGGTGCGCGTCAGCATTTCGGTGTCCGACTGCGCTGCCACGGCATCAAGATTTTCCAACCGCCGACCGGCGATGGCCACGTTCATGCCCTCCTTCGCCAGCGCCAGCGCAATTGCCTCGCCCATTCCTGAGCCGCCGCCCAGCACCAATGCGTTTTGTCCCGTTAAACTCATGCGCCGGACGATACCGATCCAACCGTGCATTGCCAAGCCCGGCGGTACCTGTGACAATCCGCGCATATGAAAACCATCCTTCCACTTTTTGCCGCGTGCCTCATCTCGAACTCTGCGTGCGCGGCTGAATCCAAGGTGTCTCTCATTTACGGCAGTTGGAATCCCGGCGAAGGCGGGCCGTTGACCACTCAGCTGAATCCGCTGAAGCAGCCTTTCGGCGTGGATTTTGATGCGAAGGGCAACATGTGGATTGTGGAACTCGGTGGGGGTCGCGTGCACAAGCTGACGCCGCGCAATGTCTTCACCACCATCGGCGGCGATGGCAGCAAAAGTTACAAGGGCGACGGCGGCCCCGCGAAGGACGCTACTTTTAATGGCATGCACAACGTGGCCGTGATGCCCAAGGGCGACGTGTATATCAGCGACACGTGGAATTTCTGTGTTCGCAAAATTGATACGAAAGGCCGCATCAGCACCGTGATCGGTACGGGCAACAAAGGTTTCAGTGGGGACGGTGGGCCAAACGGAAAAGCGACGTTTACCAATGTGATGTGCATCACCATGAACGCCGCGCACGACAAGATTTACATTGCGGACATCGGCAACCGACGCATTCGCGTGGCGGATTTAAAGACCGGCAAAGTCAACACCCTTGCGGGCAATGGCAGGCGCGGGGTGCCCAAGGATGGCGCGAAGGCCACCGCCGCACCGCTCTTCGACCCGCGCGCCGTTGCGCCCGACTCGAAGGGCAATGTTTACATCCTCGAGCGCAGCGGCCACGCGTTGCGCGTCGTGCGCCCCAACGGCAAAATCTACACTGTCGCCGGCACCGGCAAGCGCGGCAAAAAAGATGGCCCCGGAAAACTGGCCACCCTCGGCGCACCCAAGCACATTTGCGTGGACGATGCGGACAACGTTTACATTGCCGACGAGGCGAATGATCTAATCCGGAAGTATAACCCCAAGACCGGCAAGGTCTCAACGGTGCTCGGCCACGGGAAAGTGAAGCTTGATTACCCACACGGCGTCACGTGGGAAAAGGGGAAGCTTTACGTTGTCGACACCGGCCACAACCGCATTCTGCGGATTGATTAGTCCGCCACAACCAACTTCAAATACTCTCTCGCGTTTTGGTAGCTGATGCGTTTCACCATGCCGCCGACGAGGCTGTAGTCGTCGGGAAGTTTGCCGTTGGCCATGGATTCGCCGATGAGGTTGCAGAGGGTGCGGCGGAAATATTCGTGGCGTGGGAAGCTTAGAAACGAACGCGAGTCGGTGAGCATGCCGATGAAGCGGGAGAGAAGGCCGGTGTTGGCAAGGGCTTTCATTTGCCATTCCATACCTTCCTGTTGGTCGGCGTGCCACCAGCCGCTGCCGAACTGCATTTTGCCCGGCATCCCCGTTGCATCCCCCTGGAAATTTCCGATCACTGTGGCGAAGGTTAAATTGTCCATCGGGTTATTATTATAAAGGATGGTTTTTGGCAGCGACTGATCGCGGTCAAGGCGGTCGAGAAACGCGGAGAGCGGCGCGGCTTGTTGCCAGTCGCCGATGGAGTCGCAGCCGATGTCGGGGCCGATGGTTTTGAAGAGGCGCGAGTTGTTGTTGCGCAGCGGGCCAATGTGCAATTGCATCGCCCAGCCGCGTTGGGCATAGCAGCGACCGAGGTGCTGCATGATGTGCGCGCCGAATTGCTCCTGTTCCTTCAGCGTGGCGGCGGTGCCCGCGCGGGCCTTGTTAAAAATGGCGGCGGCCTTCGCGTCGCCGGGGAAATCGGCGTAAGCGTACGGGAAGCTGTGGTCGCTGAGCCGCGAGCCGATGGTGTGGAAATCGTCGATGCGTTTTTCGAGCGCTGCGAGAAAGCCAGTCAGCGTCCCCGTGTCGCCAATGGCGGCGTCAGCGAGCTTGTCGGCCCATGCGTTGAACAGCTCCGGCTCATCGACCCGCCAAGCCTTGTCGGGGCGGAAGGTCGGGTACACCTTCGTGTCGAGGCCCAGCGCGGCGATAGCCTCGTGTTGCGCGAGGCTTTCGGTGGGGTCATCGGTGGTGCACAGCGCGCGAACGTCGAACTGTTTCAAAACTCCGTGCACCGAAAGTTCCGGCTGCGCGAGCTTGGCGTTGGCGGTTTCCCAGATTTCCTCCGCCGTCGATTCGTCCAGCAAAGTATCGATGCCGAAGTGCCGGCTCAATTCCAAATGGGTCCAGTGATAGAGCGGATTGCAAAGCGTGTGTGGCACCGTGCGCGCCCACGCGAGGAATTTTTGCTTGGCGTCGGAGCTGCCGGTGATGGCCTCTTCGGGCTCGCCATTGGCGCGCATGGCCCGCCACTTGTAATGGTCGCCTTCGAGCCACACCTCGCTGAGGTTTGCGAACTGCCGGTTGCCCGCAATCTCCGCCGGCGGCAGGTGGTTGTGGTAATCCAGAATCGGCTCGCCCGCGGCGTACTCGTGGTACAACCGGCGCGCCGGCTCATTGCCTAACAAAAAATCGTCGTGGATAAACGCCATGGAACGCGGTTCGTTTAGGGGAAAGGAAGGGTTTTTGCGAGGAAAAATATACGCGCCCGAACTTGTCCATCAACAATTTTGGATTTTCAATAATCATGCGCCGGATTCAGACACGAGATATTCCTTGATGAAATCCTCATTGAGCGTGACGCCGAGGCCGGGGCGGTCGGGGATGTGCTCGCCGTCGGCGGTGAACTGTCGCACGGCGTGGCCGATGTCATCGGTGAGGTAAAGCGTGTCGTCGGGGGCAATCCAAATTCCGTGCGGCCGTGTGACAACGCCCTGGCCCCAGGTGTTTAAAACATTGCCGTCGGTGTCCAGCACGATGACCTGTGGCGCCTCGACATCGTCGGCGCGATTGAAAACGTAAACGCGGTTCCGCGAATCCACCGCCACGCCGACGGCCTCCGTGATGGGCGCGTCCGCCGCCCAGTCCGGTACCGGCTCAAAGATTAAATCGTCGGTGCCCACGGTGGTCATGCCGCCACCTCCACCGTTTCAATCAACTCTCGCTCCACGCCGCATGACTCGGCCGTCGCGCAAATTTGCGCCCATGTCGTTTAGGCCACCGCCAGCGCGCCACTGTCCCGCACCACCTCCAGCGTTCGCCCCGCGTGCATCTTGCCCTCGCGCAGCCACTCGACATACGCCTTGGTGCGGATGACCCCATGCGAGTCGTGCTCGGCAAGGTTCGACTGCACGAGATGATCCGCCACGCAATCCGCCTCCGCCCCCGCGCAACCCGCGCTGGCGAACGTTGCGCTGATGAGTTGCTCAAGTTTTTCGTGGTTCGCTTTCATGGAGGTGCAGATGGGTTAGTGGATGTGGCAGAAACTGGCGAGTGAATTTCCATAGTGAAGACAGACCCTCGATTCAGTCGCGAAGGAGGCTTGGAGGTTTACACCGGCAATGAGCTGCTGGTGAAGGGCTGCTTGGAGACGGACGGGGGCACGCACTTCTGGACCGGCTCATTGTTCAAAAGAAAATCGTCGTGAATAAACGCCATTGAACGCGGTTCGTTTTGGGAAATAATGGGTTTTAGCGAACAAAAAAACCGTTCTTATATCGCTGGGGCATAGAGAAATCAGTCACCCTACGAACATCGCCAAGGGCAAAATTATGCCTGCTCACGGGGAAATAAGGCGAACTCACGCCGATTGATGGCCTGCTTTTCCGGGAACCATGCCCTGCTTCGGACGAGAACGGCACAACTATTGCCGGATGACTTGGCTGGGGTTGTGTCTACTGAGGGAGGAATAGGATTGGTTGTTTGTAAATCTGGATTCACCAAGTAAGCACGCAAATGGGCTAAAAAGGCAGACATTGATCTTTGGGATATTGAAAATGTAATGGAACTCGTAGAGGAAACGAAATCTTAAAGCTTTTTTCCTCAACCTCTACCCACCTGCCTTTTCATCTCGGTGTCCTCTGTGGTGAATTAAATCGTCCCACACCTATATTTCCGCTACAAACCCGCATCTATTTTTATGCAAAAGAAATCTGTTACTCTTAAAACTCCCGATGACCTCCGCAGTGCGCGGTGGTTTGCGCCAGATGATGTGCGGGCACATGGGCATCGGGCGCGGGTGAAGGCGATGGGCTGGGCGGACAACGATTTTCGCGGCAAGCCGGTCATCGGCATTCTTAATACTTGGAGCGACCTCAACACGTGCCACTCGCATTTGCGCGAGCGCGCCGAGAAAGTGAAGCAGGGCGTGTGGCAGGCGGGCGGATTTCCCGTGGAAGTGCCGGTGATGTCGCTGGGCGAAATGTTGATGAAGCCAACGACGATGCTTTACCGCAATCTGCTCTCGATGGAAGCGGAGGAGGTGCTGCGGTGTCATCCCATCGACGCCGCCGTGCTGATGGGCGGTTGCGACAAGACGACGCCGGCGCTGCTGATGGGCGCCATCTCGGCGGATATCCCCACGCTGTTTCTGCCGGCGGGGCCGATGCTGACGGCGCGTTGGGGCAAGGAGACGCTCGGCAGCGGCAGCTCGGTTTGGGATTTTTGGGCCGAACGATGCGCGGGCAATCTTTCTGATGAAGACTGGGTGAAATTCGAAAACGCCATCGGCCGGTCGCCGGGCCATTGCATGACGATGGGCACGGCGTCGACGATGGGCGCCATCGCCGAGGGGCTGGGCTTCACGCTGCCGGGCGCCTCGAGTATTCCCGCGGTGGTCAGCGAGCATCACCGGATGTCCACCGCCTGCGGCCGGCGCGCGGTGGAGATGGCTTGGGAAGATTTGAAACCGTCGGACGTGCTCACGCGCGAGTCCTTCGAGAACGCCATCACGGTGGACATGGCCATCGGCGGCTCCACCAACGCCATCGTGCATATCATCGCGATGGCGGGCCGCGCGGGCATTGATATTTCGCTGGAGGATTTCGACCGCCTCTCGCGCACCACGCCCGTGCTCGCCAACATCCGCCCCAACGGCGACCAGTATTTAATGGAGGATTTTTATAACGCCGGCGGACTGCGCGCGTTGATGGCGCAACTCGGCGATCAACTCCACGGCGATTGCGTAACCGTCAACGGCCACACGATCGCCGAAAACATCGCCGACGCGGAGTTGATTGACGACGATGTCATTCGCACGCCCGACAATCCCGTCGCCGCTGAGGGAAGTACCTTTGTGTTGCGCGGCAATCTCGCCCCGCACGGATGCGTGGTGAAACCCGCCGCCGCCGCTGAAGCGCTCCTCACCCATCGCGGCCCCGCGCTGGTGTTTGATAATTACCCCGACCTCAAGGCGCGCCTCAACGACCCCGACCTCGACGTCACAAAAGACACCGTGCTCGTGCTGCGCAGCGCCGGTCCCGAAGGCGCGCCGGGTTTTCCCGAATGGGGCATGCTGCCCATCCCCGATAAGTTACTGAAGGAAGGCGTGCGCGACATGGTGCGCCTCTCCGACGCTCGCATGAGCGGCACGAGTTACGGAATGTGCGTGCTGCATCTCTCGCCAGAAAGCCACGTGGGCGGCCCGCTGGCGTTCGTGCAAACCGGAGACGAAATCGAACTCGACGTGCCCAGCCGAAAAATTCATCTGCACGTGGAAGACGCCGAACTCGAAACCCGCCGCGCCGCATGGAAAAAGCCCGAGCCCAAATACGCCCGCGGCTACGGCCAGCTTTACATCAACCATGTCACGCAAGCGCACGAGGGCTGTGATTTTGATTTTTTGCAACATGGCCCGGCCACACCCGAGCCGCCGATTTTTTGATGAACACAAACGCCATCACCCCCGGGATGCTGGCCAGCTCGGTCATCGCCGTGCCGCCGATGGCGCGCGATGCGGACCTCAACATTTGCGCCGACGGCAACGCGAAAATCATCCGCCACCTTGAGGACGGTGGCATTCGTACTTTGCTCTACGGCGGCAACGCGGTTTTTCACCACATCGCCCTCGCCGAGTACGCGGACGCGCTGGTGATGCTGCGGGATAACGCCGGCGCGGACACGACCATCATCCCCTCCGTCGGCCCCGCCTACGGCACGGCGCTCGACCAAGCGGCCGTGCTGCGCGATTTTGATTTCCCAACCGCGATGGTGTTGCCCGCGCGCGACATTGCCACGCCCGAAGGGGTCGCCACGGGCATCCGAAAATTCGCCGAGGCTTATGGGAAACCCATCGTGCTTTACATCAAATTCGAAGGCTACCTCGAGCCGGAACACGCGCGCGCGCTGATGGACGACGGCGTGGTGAACTGGATTAAATACGCCATCGTCCGCGACGACCCCGCGCGGGATGATTACCTCCGCCAACTCGTGGATTGCGTTGACCCGCAACGCATCGTCAGCGGCATTGGCGAGCAACCGGCTATCGTGCACCTTCGCGATTTCGGCGTGCAAGGGTTCACCAGCGGCTGCGTGTGCATCGCCCCGAGTCTTTCTATGAAAATGCTGGCCGCACTGAAGGCGGAAGATTACGAAACCGCCGAATCCATTCGCCAAACCTTCGAGCCCCTCGAAAATCTCCGCAATGCCATCAACCCCATCCGCGTCCTTCACACTGCCGTAGCCGAGGCCGGCATCGCCGACACGGGGCCGATCCTGCCGCTGCTGAACGATGTGAGTAAAAATGTACGTGCTAATATTGCCGATGCTGCAAAAACATTGTTGGTGCACAATTAATTGGACTGTTGGGTTCCCCCTTGCTCCTCCCGCGTCGTGATGGTTCAATTGCGCATGCACCGTTTTTTTGCCATTGGATTTTTGTTCGTTGCCTTCGTGGCTTCTGCGAAGGACAGCCCGGCGAATATTGTGATTATTCTGGCTGATGACATGGGGTATGGCGATGCGCGCTGCTATAATCCAAAGTCCAAGAATCCCACACATAATATCGACCGGTTGGCACGTGAGGGAATGCAATTTACTGACGCTCATGCGCCGGCGTCATTTTGTGTGCCTACTCGGTACGGACTGCTGACAGGACGTTATCCACACCGGATAAAGCTGGATTGGCGTAGCCGCGCGTTGATCGAGAAAGGGCGAACAACAATTCCCTCAGCATTACGGGAGAAGGGGTATGCTACGGCAATGGTGGGTAAGTGGCACCTGGGGTTTGCTGGCGGTCCGAATTACGATTACTCCAAGCAGCTGGATGGCGGCCCAATAGATCGTGGGTTTGATTTTTACTTCGGCATGCCGCATTCGCTAGATATTGTGCCGTACTATTATATCAGCGGCCGTAAGGCGGTGATTGCGCCCACAGGTACAGTTGGTCCCCGCAATACGGAGGGTTGGAGTCGTATCCAAGGAGAGTTTTGGCGTGGCGGCCCGATTGCATCAAACTTTAAACATGAGGAGGTGCTGCCGCGATTCACGATGGAGTCGGTGAAATATATCGAGGAACGAAAGGGTAATGAGCAACCGTTCTTTCTGTATGTGGCTTTACCCGCACCACATACGCCGTGGTTGCCCACTAAAAAATTCCGAGGCAAAACGAACAACATGTACAGTGACTTTGTGGCAATGGTGGACGACACTGTGGGTCAAATCCTGTCCGCCCTTGATCGCACCCAACTCTCCAAAAACACCCTTGTCATTTTCACCAGTGACAACGGGCCGGTTTGGTACAACACCGACACCGAACGCTTCGGCCACAGTGCCACCACGCCTTTACGTGGCATGAAAGCTGACGCGTGGGAGGCAGGCCATCGCATGCCCTTTATCGTCCGCTGGCCAGGGAAGGTGAAGGCCAACACGATAAGTGACGCACTGATTTGCCAGACGGATTTGATGGCGACCTTTGCTGCGCTCACCGGACGCGGATTGGCCGATAACGAGGGGGAGGATAGCGAGAATTTTCTGCCGGTACTGTTGGGTCAACGGGAAACCGCACGGCAACAGCTCATTACCGGCACTAAGCCAACACATATGGCTGTCCGTCAGGGTCAGTTTAAATACATCCCTTCGCTCGGATCCGGTGGCTTTTCTAATCCGCGCCGTGTGCAGCCGGTGCCGAAGGGTCCGCGTGGTCAGCTCTATAATCTGGCTGAGGACATTGGCGAAGCAAAGAATCTATGGCTCGATGAACCGGGATTGGTTGAGTCCTTTGAAAATCAAATCGCAAAGCAAAAAGCATCGGGCCGAACACGTCCGCCCATGAAGCTTTTTAACAAACTGCTCTCTGAGTCGCCGCAAATTACCACCCACAGGCTCAATGCTGAGCCCAATGATAAACGTTTCCTCTATTACATCGTCAGCCGGGATGGGCGCACACTCAGAGGCAAGCCCGCAGGCCGCTTGCGCAGCTTATTGATAAGCGACGCGGATTCCACCACTCGACATGCTGAAAAATCACACTTTGACCCAGGCATATTGTTGCGCTTCCATCTTGGTGACCATGAGGCGCAGGTGGCGATTTGTTTTATATGTAACAAGTGGGCGCTGTACCTCAATGGCGAGACGGTCAGCTACACGTCGTTGGCCGATGACCGCGCAGCGGTTTTGGCGGAAGTGAAGATGATGTTTCCCAAGGATAAAATCATCCAAGGCATCCCGGAGAAATTGCAGTGAAAACCTTCCTGTTTCTAATTCTTACTAGCGTGTCGTTGATCGCCGCTAAGGTGCCGCCGGAGATTGTATTGCAACCAAATATTGTATTGATCATGGCCGATGATGTCGGCTGCGAACCCATCGGTGCTTATGGTGGCGAGCGTTGGAAGACGCCGCACATCGATGCGCTGGCCAAGGGCGGCATGCGGTTTGACTACTGCTTCAGCATGCCGGTATGTCATCCCACACGAGTTTGCCTGATGACCGGCAAGTATCCTTTCCGGTTGAAGTCCGGCTGGGGTTCGTTCCCCAAGTTGGAGGAAAGAAATACTGTGGCACAGGTGCTCAAACGAGCAGGTTATACTACAGCCATTGCCGGCAAGTGGCAGTTGTGTTTGATGAAAAAGGATACTGAGCAGCCGGCCCGGATGGGTTTTGATGAATGGAGTGTATTCGGCTGGCACGAGGGCGCGCGCTTCCATGAGCCGATGATCTACCAAGACGGCCGTTTGCGTACGGACACCAAGGGCAAGTACGGGCCGGAACTGTATGTGGATTTCCTAGGTGAATTCATGGAGAAAAGCGCCGAGGCCAAGAAACCCTTCTTTGCCTATTACTCTATGGCCTTGGCCCATGATGTGACTGATGACATCCCGAAACAGGTCCCTTACATGCCGGGTAAGGATCGCTGGATGAATTATGGCGAGATGGTTGAGAGCATGGATGAGATGGTGGGCAAACTCGTGAGCCGGATCGATCAACTTGGCCTACGCAAAAATACGATCATCCTGTTCACTGGCGACAATGGGACAGCCAAACGTTCCAAGCTGCGTCATATTCAGGGGCGCAAGTACGAGTATGAAAACGTTCACTCCATTCGCAATGGCCAGCGCGTGCCCGGAGGCAAGGGGACACTGCTCAATATCGGCACCAATGTGCCACTCATTGCCAACTGGCCCGGTTATATCAAGGCCGGCAGTTATGATGGTGGACTCGTAGATTTTAGTGACTGGCTACCGACCTTGGCAGAGCTTGGCGCAACTAAAGTCGGACATAAGATCGACGGGATTAGTTTTGCACGCAGATTATTTCAGCTCCCTCGCAATACCCGAAAAACAAGGTCCTTTGCCTTTTCCGAGAGCAAAGGCGGCAAGGCGTGGGTGCGCACTCAACGTTATAAGCTCTACAATAATGGTCAGCTTTATGACGTGCAAAAGGATGCCATGGAGAAGAAACCCTTAAAGAATGTGGCTGGCTCCCTCGCTGAGAAACGTGCAGCATTGCGAGCGACTTTTACCAAGCTCAATTACCCTAATATCAAATAATGAAACGAATCCTATTTCTTCTTGCGGGCCTGATGGCTTTGCCGCTTTTCGCGGATAAACCCAATGTCATTGTCATTATGGCTGATGATATGGGTTGGGAGTGCGTGAGTGCTTATCGCGACCTGATTGCCAAATACAATTATCCCAATGCCAAGGCCGGCGAGATGGATCATTATTCTACCCCCAATATCGACAAACTTGCAGCCGGCGGCATGCGCTTTGACCATGGCTATTCCCAGCCTATTTGTACTCCTT
>JAPKDK010000075.1 GCA_028872645.1 Verrucomicrobiota bacterium | reverse complement strand
CAATCCTGATGCTTCTGCTCATAGCGAAGCCGAAGATCGCCTTTGAAGGTAATGCTGTCCACCCAACTATTGGGCTTGATGGTGTTCTCAGCGTTAGCTTCGTTTCGCAGCTCTCCGGCTTCGGCTTCGGTGAGGACGCCTTTTTCCACGAGCTTTTTCAGGAGGTTCTCTGAAGATTGCGCGGAAGTGATGCCGGCGATGGCCAAGCCGAACGCGAGAGCGAGGATGACTTGATGTTTTTTCATAGGGTGATTTTTGAATTTATTCTGCGGGAGAAATGAAATCGGTCTCGGATTCCTGCTTCTTTTCTTCCTGATACCCTATGCGGTGGAAAGGATTGACAATGCTGGTGGCAATGTTGCGGGAGTGGCTGCCGATGCGCTTGAGGAAACGCGCGTAGAGCACCACCGCAGCGGCTTCCGGCGCGTCGAGATCGCTTACTTTGCCGGTGATAATGTCGTCGGCCATGTCATCGCAATCGGTGGAGATTTCCTCTTTGTATTCTTCCATCACTTGCCGCGCAATATCCTCGTTGCCGTCCTTGAAGGCAATAGTAGCGTGCTCGAACACTTGCGCGATATGCGCCTCCACTTCCTGCAACTTTCCCTCAAGGCTCCCTGCTTGCAGCCGCTTGGGATGGCTGCGGGCGAGGTCGTAAATGTTTTTGGTGTAATCGCCGATGCGTTCGATATCGATCACCACACTCACCAGCGCGAGGCCAGAGTTAAGCTGCGTGTCGCCCGAAAGCATCAGGTGCTTCATCACCATCTTGCGCACATCGCGCTCGGACCGGTTAACCTCCTTGTCGAGCCCGTAAATATCCAGATCGATCTTGGCAGTATCCGAATGGCGCAATGACTCCACCGAAGCGACGTACATTTTGCCGTCGGTTTCGAGCATCTCGCACGCCTCGTCAAAAGCCTGTTGATAGAGGTTGTCTTTCTTAAAGACGCTGATGATTTTCTTCCACATGGGTGTATCTTACTATTTTTTGAACGCCGCCGCAATAGTAGTCCACGTGACGACCAGCGGGATTAAATAAAACACGAGTACAATAAATATAATGGGGATCACACGGTTCTTGAGGCAAAGCTCCGCCAACCATTCAGCGAATTTAACCGGCAAGGCGCGAATGGGTGCGAAGGGCAGGAAAATCACCGCACCCGTGCAGTTAAAGAGTAAATGGGCAAACGCCACCGTGGCACCGGCCACCACTTCTTCGGGCACGGGCTGGCCGGGCAGCACTGTCACCGCGCTGGCGGCGGCCAAAGCGGCGAGCAATCCGGTGATGGTGGTGCCGATGTTGGCTCCAACGGTGAAGGGGAAAATTTGCGGCAGGCGCAACACGCCAGCGCCCGCCAGCGGGACGATGAGGCTGGTGGTGATGGAACTGCTCTGCACCAGTACCGTGAGGCACAAGCCCACCATGAATGCGATTGCGGCATTGCGGAACAAGTACGCATCGAAAAATGCCTCCAGTTTTTTTAGCACAAGGCTTTGCAGCAGCTTCACGATGGCAAACAGCATGAAAAAAGTAATGATCACCGCCACGATCAACAGCCACAAATCACTGTCCAACGTGGTTTTCAGCCATTCGATGACAGGTTGGGTGGCTTTTTTGATGTAATTTTCCGGCTTCGTCACGCCTGTAACATCAATGAAAATAGTGCCAAGATATCCCGCCGCGTTTTTCAGAATGTGAAACTGATATTCCAGCGGCAGCAAAACGGCCACGGTGATAAAGTTAAATGTGTCGTGCACCGATGACGCCGCGAAGGCTCTGCGGAATTCCGCTTTCCGCGTGATATGCCCGAGCGACACAATCTTGGCCGTAACGGTGGTGCCCACGTTGGCGCCCATTACCATGAAGATCGCGCCGTCCAAGCCCACCGCCCCCGCCGCCACGAGGCCCACGATGAGGCTGGTGGTGGTGGACGAGCTTTGCACAATGGTGGTGGCGAGGATGCCAATGAACAATCCCACGATGGGTGACTGCGTGGCTTCGAGCAGTTTGGCAGCCGTCTCTTTGAACTCTCCCTTGAACGCCGCACCCATCGCACCGATGCCGATCAGAAAAAGATATAGGCACACCCCCACCCCGAAGATTCTGAGGAGAGTCAATAGCTTCTCGTTTTTCATAGAGAAAAGAGGGGTGCGTTCCAACCGTCGCGGCGGGTATTGCAGTAGCGCGGACGGGAGCCAAGGTGAAGTTACTCACAGCGGGGCCCGGCGGCCTCAATGAAAATTACCACCTCGGCAATGTTGATCGCATGGTCGGCAATCCGTTCGAGGCGCTTTACAATCTCGCCCAACTCCAAATAGCCCGGAATGCCCGCAGGATCGGCCTGCATCATCTCAACAATCTTTTTTTGGTACGCTCGATTGAGTAAATCCACCTCGTCATCCTGTGGAATCAATTGCCGCGCCTTGCCAGCATCATTCGCCACATACGAATCCACGCATTCGCGCAACAACGCGCAAGCGCGTTCGCCCATGGCAGTGATTCCCTCCTTCAACGGCGGCTCCCAACCCTCGCGATGATTGAGCGCCAGCACGCGCTTGGCAATCGTGCCGGCCTCATCGCCAATCCGCTCGAGGTCATTGGAAATTTTCAGGGCCGCTGTGATCGCCCGCAGATCCTGTGTCTCCACACCCGCCGCCAGCAGGCTGACTGCCAACTCGTCCACCTCCTGTTCCAACCGATCCAATTGGTCGTCATCCTCGCGCACCTGCCGCGCTATGGCATCGCTGCCCTCCAACAACGCGTGCACGGCGCGATCCACCATGTCCTCCGCCAACCCCGCCATAGCCAGCAGTTTGTCTTTGATTTGTTGAACTCCGTTTTTCAATCGATCAATTTTCCGTGAGCCACTTTAAAGCCGCCCGTCAAAAAAATCAACGGCGCCAAAAAAATGACTCGGCAACTGTCCAGCCCATTGCTTCACTGCCGTATGCCGTTGCCTTCACCGTTGCCATACCGGATTGCCACGTTGCTGTACGCCTTTCACGAGGATGGGCGCGTGCTGCTGATTCAGCGCAATCATGAGCCCAACCGCGGGTGCTACAGTCCGCCCGGCGGCAAGCTCAAACCCGACACCGGCGAAAGCCCGCACGCCTGCGCCATCCGCGAATCCCGCGAAGAAACCGGCCTGCAACTCACCCCCGCTGATCTCCACCTCACCGGTGTCATCAGCGAACACGGCTATCAAGGCAACGCCCATTGGCTAATGTTTCTGTTTGAAATCCAGCCCCGGCTCACCGCGCTGCCGCCGGAGCACGAGGAAGGCGCGTTCCATTTTGCCACCCGTGAAGACCTCGAATCACTCCCGCTTCCCGGCACTGATCGCGAACAAATCTGGCCCCTCTTCTGGCAACACCGAAGCGCCTTCTTCGTCGCCCACTGCCAATGCGCCGAAAAACAACCCGACCAATGGACGCTCCTGCAGTCCTCCCTCAACGCCAAATGACCGACGAACATTTTATGCAAGACGCCATCCGGCAGGCGGTAAAAGCGTACGAAGCGGATGAAGTCCCCGTGGGAGCCGTTGTGGTGCGCGAGGGCGCGGTCATCGCCCGTGCTTGGAATCAGGTGGAACTGCTCAAAGACGCCACCGCCCATGCCGAGATGATCGCCCTCACTGCCGCCGAGGCCGCCGTGGGCGATTGGCGCCTCACCGGCTGCACTCTCTACGTCACCAAAGAACCCTGCCCCATGTGCGCCGGCGCACTCGTCCATTGCCGGCTCGACCGCGTCGTCTTTGGCGCGGCCGACCCCCAAGGGGGCGCAGCCGGTGGCGCGATGAATCTCCTGCAATTCCCATCGCTCAACCACGCGTGCGACATCACCGGCGGCGTGATGGAACCGGATTGCCGAAGCCTGCTCCAAACTTTCTTCAAAGAAAAACGTAAACCTTCCAACGGCACTGAGCTATGAGCCTCGATCCCGCCAGACTGCAAACCGCTCTGCAAACCACGCGCGCCGCCCTGCTCGCCGAGCGCAATGCCGAAGGCCATTGGACCGGCGAACTCTCCAGCAGCGCCCTCGCCACCGCTACCGCTGTGGTGGCCCTGCAGCAGGTGCAAACCCAAACTAATGACGACCATTCCCCTTATATAAAAGGCGGCTTGGATTGGCTCGTCGCCCACACCAACCCCGATGGCGGTTGGGGCGACACCACGAAATCCATCAGCAACATTTCCACCACGACACTTTGCTGGGCCGCATTCCACCAAGCCCCCGAAAAATACTCCGCCACCGTGGCCGCCGCTGATGCTTGGCTGACAGAGGCCGCGGGCGGCACTTCGCCGGAAAAGCTCGCGCCTGCCATCATTCGGCGTTACGGCAAAGACCGAACGTTTTCCGCGCCCATTCTCACCCATTGCGCCCTCGCGGGCAAAGTGGATTGGCGCGATGTGCTGCCGCTGCCTTTTGAATTGGCCGCGCTGCCGCAGCGCTGGTTTGCCGCGCTGCGGCTGCCGGTGGTGAGCTACGCACTTCCCGCGCTCATCGCCATTGGCCAATGCCGCCATCATCATCGACCCACATGGAATCCCATCACGCGCGTGCTCCGGAATCTTACGCGCAAAAAAACACTGCAGGTTTTGGAAGCAATCCAGCCACCCAATGGCGGCTTTCTCGAGGCCACGCCGCTCACCAGTTTTGTGACCATGAGCCTCGCGGGCATCGGGTTAGCCGATCATCCCGTGACACAAAAAGGCGTCGCGTTTTTGAAAGCCTCCGGCCGCCCCGATGGTAGTTGGCCCATCGATACAAACCTCGCCACATGGGTCACCACGCTTTCCGTCAATGCCTTCGGCGAAGCACTTCCCGCCGAGGCACGCGCGCCCATTCGCGATTGGTTGCTAGCCCAGCAATATCGCGAGGAGCATCCATACACCCTCGCCGCGCCGGGCGGTTGGGCGTGGACGCCTCTCCCGGGCGGCGTACCCGATGCCGACGACACGCCCGGCGCTTTAATCGCGCTGAGAAATCTCGGTGATGTGACCGATGCAACTCGCGAAGCCGCTCGGCAAGGCTGCACGTGGCTGCTTGATTTGCAAAACCGCGATGGCGGCATCCCAACGTTTTGCCGTGGCTGGACTAATCTGCCCTTCGACCGATCCAGCCCGGACCTCACCGCGCACACCCTCCGCGCGTGGCTCATATGGCGCGATGAATTGCCCGAACTGCAACCGCGCATTGATGACGCCCTCCAGCGCGCCGCCCGTTTCCTCGCCCAAAACGAAGGCACGGGTATGGATGGCTGGGCGCCGCTGTGGTTTGGCAGCCAGCACGCGCCCGATGAAATCAACTGGACCTACGGCACGGCCAAAGTCCTGCTCGCCCTAAACGAACCTAAGCAACAAGCCCTCCCCGGCGGTGCCCTGCGCGTGACGCGCGGCAAAAATGCCCTGCTCGAATTGCAACGCGCCGATGGCGCATGGGGCGGGTTCAAAGGCGGCGAACCCTCCATCGAGGAAACTGCCCTCGCCCTCGAGGCCTTGGCGGGCGTCAGCGAAAATGACATCGACGCGCAAGCCACATTGGAAAAAGCCCGCGACCGCGGCGCACAATGGCTGGTGGAGCAGGTGGAATCGGGCGCATGGACGAAACCCTCGCCCATCGGATTTTATTTTGCAAAGCTGTGGTACTTTGAAAAGCTTTACCCGATGATCGCAACCGTGGCGGCGCTCACACGTTTACGGTAAGGACGCGAATCCACGTATCGCCGTGCTTAAGGGTTTTGTGTTCGACCCACGGCGGGGTAATTTCCACGGCATCGCGTTTGGTATGGCCGATGAGCAGGCGGCCTTCGGGATTTAAAATCTCCCCCACCGCCGGTTCATCCAAAAGTTTTTGTGCCCAACTTTCGGAGCGTTTGCCGGGCGCGGTTTTGTCGCCGTAGGGCGGATCGGCGCAGATAAAATCAAAGGTGCGGTTTGCTTCAGCCAGTTGCTTCACCGATCGCAACGCACATTGCACGCGGATTTCCATGTTTGTCTCCAAAGCTTTTGTGTTGCGCCGAATATAGCTGGCGTGTTTGGAACTTTTTTCCACACACACCGCGGAGGCTGCGCCGCGGCTGAGGCATTCCAAACTCAACGTGCCAATGCCGGCAAAAAGTTCGAGCACGCTGCAATCAAGAACCCAAGGCCCGAGGCTGTTGAAGATGGCTTGGCGAACCTTGTCGGGCGTAGGCCGCACGCCGAGTCCGGGCGGCACGGTGAGAGTGCGGCCCGCCCATTGACCGCCGGTGATGCGCATGGTCAGTCGTTAGGGTTTGCGCGCCGGGTTGGTGAGCAGTTCGCGCATACGCTCGTTGTCCGCTTCCAATTGACGAATGCGCTGGAGCAATGCGGCGCGATCATCGATCGGTGATGAGTTCGGATCGTGCTTCGTGCGCAAACGGGCGACCTCTTCCTTGAGCCGATGATTCACCCCCAATGCCTCGATGTATAGTTTTTCACTGCGCAAGGCTTGCGTGCGGAGGTATTTCAAATCTGCATCCAGCTTGTCTTTTTCACTTTGGAGTTTGTCGTTTTCGCCCTGCACCTTGGTGTAGAGCTTGGGGTCGGTGGACTTTGGCCGGGCGGCCAAGGCCTCGCGCAGTTGTTCTTTTGCCATTTCCGCCAACTTTTCAGCGTCAGCCCACTTACGTTGGGCCAGCAGATTCGCCTCGTGGAGCTTGGCAAAATTTTGATCCGTGAGGCGCTTTTCTTCCTGCAACTTTGCGTAACGGATTTCCCAGTCCTGCGCGGGCGCTGCCTGGGTCGGCACTTTGGGCGGAGCATTGCCAATGATTTGCGCCGGAGTGATCCCCAGCGCGCGTGCAAGTGGAATTATTTCCGCATCAATTTTTTGGAGCAGGCTTTTTACCACTGCGGGATTCCACGTTGCGTGTTGACGGGAAATCACTTCCAGTTTACGGCGCGCATCAACGAAGCTGCTCAACGCTTTTTCTTTCGCCCCGGTCCGAACCAGGACGAGACCTTCCGAGTAGAAGGAATAGGCAGTGTGATATTCGTCATTGGGCAAACCTCCGGCCCAAGCCTGTACGGACAGAATTATCCCCAAAATGAAACTAAATCCCCACCCCCTCATCGCCGTCACCGTGGCGGATTCGCCTGGGCAAAGCAAGCTTTTCCATATCGATCAAGAGCGTGTCAGTTGACATCCGTCAGCGCAAATTGCTAACGTTGGTCGTTGTGAGTTTGCCGCTGAACCAGCCCGTACTCGTGCTGAACCGCCTTTGGCAGGCGGTGAACGTCTGCTCTGTGCGCCGCGCTGTTGGCTTGCTCTTTACCGGGCACGCGCAGGTGGTTTATAATGATGACGACGACGGGTTTCAGACTTTCAGCTTTGGCGAGTGGCAGGATTTCTCCGAGGCCGAGCCACATCCTGAATCCATCGGAGCCGTGTCTTTTCGCCTGCGCATTCCGCGTGTAATTTTGCTGCTGGGTTACGATCGGTTTCCCCGCCAGGAAGTAAAGTTCACGCGGCACAATATATTTGAACGCGATAAAAATATTTGCCAGTACTGCGGCGGAAGATTTGATCGGCGTGATTTGAACCTCGACCATGTGATCCCGCGCGACCGCGGCGGCCCTACCAACTGGGAAAATATCGTGTGCTCGTGCATCCCGTGCAACACGCGCAAGAGCAACCGCACCCCGCGCGAGGCCGGCTTGCACTTGATCACCAAACCGCGCAAACCAAAATGGCGGCCGTTCATTCAGGTGAGTTTCGGCGTGAAAACACACGAAAGCTGGAAACACTTCATCGATGTCGCCTACTGGAACGTCGAGTTGGGTGAAGAAAAGGACTAAGCTTCCTCGCGGGATACACTTGCGGATTCGTCAATCATTTTCCAAAAATCCGGATTCTCCGCCAGCGCGTCATCCTCGTCCTGCGTCATGTTCACATTACGGAAAAAGAAATCCTTCAGCGTGTTGCGCGAAAAAATCCGGTGCACCACCACGCCCAATTCGTGGCATTCAAAATACACACGATAATTTCCAACACGATAGCGATGTAAACTTTTCACCCCGTGCTCCAGCCGTCCATAAAAACCGCTGGCGCGCACCTCCTCCGGCAGCCCACGAAACTCGCCCAGGATTTGCAGCTGCAAATCCTTCGGCATCCTCGCCAACTCCGCCGCGCTGGTAGGGTTGAAAATAATCTGAAAATATTTCGGCGCCATGCCTTTTTTTCCGTAACTCCTTTTCCAATAACACCAAAATGGTAGCCCGTAGGGGAATCGAACCCCTCTCTCAGCCTTGAGAGGGCCGTGTCCTAGCCGATAGACGAACGGGCCATTGGAACGGGAAAACTAACACCTCGCGGATAATTGTCAACTCCGACAAAACCCTCAATTGAAATAGGTTTCCTCTTCTGATTCGCTGACAGTTTCGATGAAATCCACAAATTCATCCGCCGGTTCGGCCACGAATTCCCAGTCGCGAGTGCGCCAGTGGAAGCGAAGAGTGTGGGCGTGCAACGCCTGATTTTTGAGAATCAATTTTTTCCGATCGGCATCGATCAACTCGTCCTTCACGAATTTCAAATACCACGATTCATTGAGCCCATAAAGTTTGTCGCCCACAATCACGTGGCCGAGGTGCTGCAGGTGGATACGGATCTGATGCTTCCGACCGGTGACCGGCGCCACGCGCAGCCACGTGAATTTTTCTTCATCGCGCTCGAACTTCCATTGCGTCCAATAACGCGTTTGTGAGGGATGCCCGTCATCGCGCACACAATCTTTCACCGCCACTTCGCTGGCGTCATCCGCGCCGAGCGGCGCGTCGATGGTGCCTTTGCTTTCCGCCACGTGACCGTGCACAATCGCCCAGTATTGTTTCTCCACCTCGCGGCGTTCCCACAGTTTGCGCAACTCGCGCGCCGCTTCATCCGTTTTGCCCACGCACACCACGCCGCTAGTTTCGCGATCCAACCGATTGATCAAATGCACCGACTGCTCCGCGCCGCGATACAATCGCAAACGCCCCGCCAAGCTCGATCGCTCATCGCCCTTGGTGGGATGGCAAACGAGCCCCGCCGGTTTGTTGATGATCAGCAAATCGTCGTCCTCGTGCAGAATTTCAAATAAATCGTTCACCCGAAAAATCTCAATGACCAAGAACTCAATACCTAATGAATGCCCAATTCTCAATCCCCAAAAACCCAGCCTTGGCCATTCCATTGCTTTTCCCCACACTTCCCGCCGTGAAGCTTGGTATCATCTCCGACACCCACGGCACTGTGCCCTCCGCGGTGCACGATGCGCTAGCGGGGGTGGATCACATTTTGCACGCGGGCGATGTGGGGCCGGTGGATGTGATCACCGAGCTGGAAGCCATCGCACCGGTCACCGCCGTGCGCGGCAATACGGACTTCGCAATCGACCTACCTGAAACGCGCCTCATCGAGTTTGGCGGCAACAAATTTCTCATCCATCACATCGTAGATTTCCCCGTGCCCTCGCAAACCGTGCGCGCATTGTTGGCGGAAGAGCAACCGCAAGTCGTCGTCTTTGGCCACACGCATATGCCGTGCAACGAGCGGCTCGACGGCGTGCTTTATCTCAACCCCGGCTCGCCCGCCACCCCGCGTGGAGGCGCACCTGCTAGCGTAGCGATCGTTGAATTCGAAAACGACACACCCCGCGCACGCCACATCACGTTGACTTAAAACCGCCGCCGCGGCATCCTCCACGCACCGGATCATGAATATTCATCACCTCGAATTATTTCATTACGTAGCCAAGCACGAGGGCATTGCCGGCGCAGTACGCAACATCCCTTATGGCATCCAGCAACCAGCCATAAGTGCGCAGGTCATTCAATTAGAAAACGACCTCGGCACCACGCTCTTCCAACGCCGCCCCTTCGATCTCACTCCGGCCGGTGTCGAGCTGTACGAATTCATCCATCCCTTTTTTGAAAACCTCAATTCAATGGGCGAAAAAATCCGAGGCGGCGTGGCCCAAACCATTCGCATCGGCGCATCGAGCGTGGTCTTTCGCGAGCACTTACCGGATTTGCTGAACGCCGCGCGCAAGGAATTTCCCGGCCTGCACCCCGCCTTACGCGTGGGCATCCAGCCGGAAATAGAGCAATGGCTGCTCGCCAACGATGTGGACCTCGGCGTCACTGTGCTCGGCACCAAACCGCCAGCGGAAATAAAATCCAAAAAGTTGCTTGAGCTGTCAATGGTGTTGGTGGTGCCCACTTCGGTTCGTGTGAAATCCGCCGCCGACATTCTCGGGCAGGATCGCATCGCGCAAACGCTCATCAGCCTGCCGCAAAACGAAGGCATCAGCCGCAAATTCCAAACCGAACTCACTGCGCGCAAAATCGATTGGCCCATCGGAATGGAGCTCAACTCCACCGACCTCATCAGCACCTACGTCGCCAACGGCTTCGGCATAGGCATTTCCGTGGACCTCCCGGGCGAACGCAAAAACAAAGGCGTCAAACTGCTGCCGTTGGAGGATTTTCCCACCATCACCATCGGCTGCCTCTGGCGCGGCCAACTTCCACCCGTCGGCCAAACGCTGGTGAAGCTGCTCCAAACGCATGCAGCAGAGCTTTGAGTTTTGGTCGTTGGATTTTGCCCCTCCCTCTATTTCGCGGCGTGACTTTTGCTGCGCATCACGGCAAGGTCGCTGCGTTCTATGGTGAAGAAAAAATCCAGCAAGGTTACCGCACGCAGCGGACGGTTCGCCAGCGGGCCTGCCGCTGAGGCGAATGCGTTTACCAATTCAGTGAAGTTCGATACCCGCCTCGCACATCACGATATCGCCGGCTCCATCGCCCACGCCCGGATGTTGCATCACGTGGGACTATTGAAAGAAAAGGAGATGTCGGCCATTGTGCACGGACTCGAAGCCATCGGCGCGGAGATTGCCGAAGGCCGGTTCGAATGGCGCACGGAGCTGGAGGACGTGCATATGAACATCGAATCCACGCTCACCGCACGCGTGCCCGCCGGGGCCAAGCTGCACACCGGGCGGTCACGCAACGATCAAGTCGCGCTGGATTCCCGGATGTGGTTGCGCGAGGAAATTTGCGATCTCGCCAATGAAATTCACGACCTGCAATTGGCGCTCATCGAGCTCGGAGAAAATAATCTCAAAGTGCTCATCCCCGGCTACACGCATTTGCAACGCGCACAGCCGGTTTATCTCGCACATCATTTGCTGGCTTACGTGGAAATGCTGGAACGCGATTACGAGCGGCTGCTCGATTGCCTCGTGCGCGTGAACGTTTGCCCGCTGGGCAGCGGCGCGTTGGCGGGCACCACGCTCCCGCTGGACCGCGAGTTTGTCGCACGTGAGCTGGGCTTTGTGGACGCGCACGACACCCCGATGATTACCCACAACTCCATGGATGCCGTGTCCGACCGTGATTATGTGGTGGAATTCTGTAGCGTGGCCGCGCTGCTCGCTGTGCATCAGTCGCGCTTGTGTGAGGATCTCGTTTTGTGGAGCAGCGTGGAGTTTGGGTTTATTGAAATCGGCGATGCCTACACCACCGGATCCTCATTGATGCCGCAAAAGAAAAATCCGGACATCTGCGAACTCA
>JAPKDK010000074.1 GCA_028872645.1 Verrucomicrobiota bacterium | reverse complement strand
TACCGCGAATTTTTGGCGGAGCGCGAGGAGATCCTGCGGCACAAGTGGATTGAATCCGAGAAAGTCGGCATCGATGTTGGCTTCGAAGAAGCGCTCACGGGATGGATGCTGAAGCACCGCTCCCAGTGGCGCAAACGCCGACACGCTGCCCGGCAATGTGTTTGAAATTTTGAAGCCCTTTAACGCGGTCCCGCGAGGCCGCCAAGGACGATGATAAAACTAAACGGATTTTATCCGCGTTGGATTCACGTGCAAACAAGCACGCGAAATCGGCGCGGCTTTTTTTATGGCTGACCCATCCGCATCGCACACCGTGCTTGAAGCCGACGCCCTCGCGCGTGCTTGGCGGCGCGTGGCGAACGAGATCGCCGAAGCCCACACCGACGGCGGCGTGGTCATCCTTGTGGGCATCCAACGCGGCGGCGTGGCGCTAGCGCAACAGCTCAGCGAAACGCTCGGCGGCATTTACGGCCAAGCCGTCGCCGTGGGCTCCGTGGAGCCGGGCTTGCACCGCGATGATCTCTCCCAACGCGCGATGGCCGAGCTGCGCCCCACCGAATTGCCCGGCGATTTGGCGGACAAAGTCATCGTGCTCATCGACGACGTCCTCAGCACCGGCCGCACCGTGCGCGCCTCCATCGATGCGGTGATGAGCTTTGGCCGCCCCCAGTGCATTCGGTTGGCGGTGCTTATTGACCGCGGCCATCGCGAGCTACCCATCCGCCCCGATTTCGTTGGCAAAAATCTCCCCACCCATCCCGACGAACACGTGGAAGTGCGCACAAACGATTCCGGCGCGCCCATCGCCGTCACCCTAAAAACCCAATGAGTTGGCATCGTAAACATCTGCTGGACATCGAAAGCCTCACCGCTGAGGAACTCACCACCGTGCTCGACACCGCGCGTGAGTTCAAAGCCGTGGGCGAACGCGACATCAAAAAGGTCCCCGCGCTCCAAGGTAAAACGGTGGTGAATTTTTTCGTGGAACCCTCCACCCGTACGCGCGTGAGCTTCGAGCTTTCCGCAAAACGATTGAGCGCGGACATCATCAATTTTTCCACCGATGCCTCATCATTCCAAAAAGGCGAGAGCCTCAAGGACACCGCGCGCACGCTCGAAGCGCTCAATGCCGACATCATCATCATCCGCCACAAAGCCGCCGGCGCGCCGCACTTTCTCGCGCGCTTTCTCAAAGCCCACGTGGTCAACGCCGGCGATGGCGCGCACGAACATCCCACGCAAGCGCTGCTCGACGTGTTTACCATCCGCGAAAAGAAAGGCGACATCGCCGGACTCAACGTCACCATCCTCGGCGACATTTTATTCAGCCGCGTCGCGCGCTCCAACCTTTGGGCCCTGCGCAAGCTCGGCGCAAACGTCACCCTCTGCGGGCCAAGCACGCTCGTGCCGCGTGTGTTTGAACAAATGGGCTGTCGAGTCACATACGATTTGGATGACGCCCTGGCCAACGCCGACGTCATCAACCTCCTGCGAATCCAGCACGAACGCCAACGCAAGACGATGTTCCCCAGCATCGACGAATACGCCCGCCTTTTCGGCCTCAACCGCGCGCGACTGGCCAAGGCCAAGCCCGATGCACTCATAATGCACCCCGGCCCAATGAATCGTGGCGTGGAAATCGAAAGCGAACTAGCCGATGGCGACCAAGCCGTGATTCTCGAACAAGTCACCAACGGCATCGCCGTGCGCATGGCGGTGTTGTACTTGGTGAATGGCGGGAAGGACGCCGAGATGAATGCCTAAAGGTTTTCTTCGAGCACCGCTTGGCTCGCCTCAGCCACTTCGGCGTGCAGTGATTTGCCGTGGCTGTCCATCGTGACGACCGCCGGAAACTGATCCACCTCCAGTTCCCAAATCGCTTCGGGACTTCCGAACTCTTCCAGAAAATACACGTTCCGCACGTGGGTGATGTGCTCGGCCAACACTTGCGCCGCGCCGCCGATAGCGTGGAAATACACGCTGCCATTTTCCGCACAACCCGCGAGCGTCTTGGGCCCCATCCCGCCCTTACCAATCACGCCGCGCACCCCGAACTTTTTCATTATATCAGCTTGATAGGGTTCCTCGCGAATGGAAGTCGTGGGTCCTGCCGCCGTCACTTGCCAGTCCCCGGTCTCATCCTTCATCACCACCGGCCCGCAGTGATAAATAATGCTACCTTCCAAATTCATTTCCTCGGGAAGCTCGCCCCCCTCGTGCAAATATTTGTGAACTGCATCGCGCCCCGTGAACACCACCCCCGAAATCGCCACCGATTCACCAACCTTCAGTTCGCGAATCTGCTCTTCTGTAATCGGTGTCGTGAGATTCGTCATTTTAGTAAATCCACTCCGTGATTTCGCCCCCTTCGTCCAATCCCGCGCCGTGGCGGCGGAAGGCCCAGCACATGTAGCTGACGCTGACGAAATAGGAGGCCGGCACGCGGTTGGCAGCACGGATTTTTACGCCGAGCAACGTGGTGTTGCCGCCGAAGCCCATCGGGCCGATGCCGAGTTTGTTGGCGGTGGTGTGAATGTCCGTTTCCAACGCGGCCAGTTCGGCGTTGTCGTTTTTGTCATCGAGATTGCGCAGGAACTGTGTTTTCGAAAGCTCATAGCCCGTGGCTCGATCACCGCCGATGCACACGCCGAGGATGCCCGGGCCGCAGCCCTTGCCTTGGGCTTGTTGCACGGCATCGAGGATAACCTTGCGACAGCCATCGAGATCGCGATTAGCGTTGAGCTTCGTGTCCGGCAGCGAGTATTGCGCGCCGACATTTTCGCAGCCGCCACCCTTGAGCACCAGCCGCACAGTCACATTCGTCTCGCGGGTTTGATGAAAATGAAACGTCGGCGCGCCCGGGCCGATGTTGGTGCCGTCGTTTTTTCCAGTGAGGGAATCGACAGAATTTTGCCGAAGAAACCCTCGCTTGGTGGCTTCGGTCACCGCTGCGCGCGCGACGTCGGCAAACTCCATTTGATCGTACCCCACCGGACAATCCACATAAAAAAGCACACTGCCGGTGTCCTGACAAAGCGGCTGGGATTTCTCCTTGGCCAACACGATATTGCGTTCGATAATTTCCATCGCGTTCTTGGCGATGGTATCTTGCTTTTCGTTTTCGAGCGCCGCGAGAATGGCGCGCTGAACGTCATCGGGAATCTCCGACGACGTGCGCCGAATGATTTCAATTAGTGATTCAAACAACGGACCCATTGCGCCGCCACATTAATGCGCGACCGCCCCGGTGTCAATCTGAGGACGGTTGGCGTTGACCTCGGCGCGCCAAGCGGGCAACGTGCCGCCGAAATGAACAGGGGCTCCCAAACAAAACCAAGCAAGGCCAACCTGCCCAGAGCGCTGCCGTTGCCGGTGGCCGTTCCCAAATGGCCGTTCCTCTTGGCCGATATTATTTTCATTGGGCTCGGTTATTGGATCATCACACTCATCACCGGCCCAGCCGAACAATGGCACATTATCAGCATTCTCGTGTGCGCCGGATTGGGCGCGGCGTTTGCGGTGGCGCCATTTTATTTTGAGTACCGCGCCGAGGCCAAGGCGGTGGAGATTGCCCAGCTCACCACCGTGGCCAAGGAGGTGAACAAAATAGAAAGCGTGGCCGCGCAAATCGCCGAAGCAACCGAGCGCTGGAATGCTGTGCAGGAATCCTCCGGCCAAACCGCCCAGCTCGCCGAAGAGATCGCCTCCGGCATTGCCGCCACGGTGAAAGAGCACCACGAGTTTATGGCCAAAGCCGGCAACGACGAACACGCCACACTCAAGCTCGAAGTGGAAAAACTGCGCCGCGCCGAACAGGATTGGGCGGCCACGCTAGTCGGCCAGTTGGATTTGATATATCGCCTCGAACGCTCCGCCGCCGCGTCTGGCAAGGAGCCGTTTATGCAAACGATGGCCACCTTCCAAAGCCAATGCCGCGACCTCGCCAAACGCGTGGGGCTCGTGGCGTTTGAAGCGGAATCGGACGCCGCATTCGACGCCGAACAACACGGCGTGCTCGACAACGAAACCAAACCCGCCGAAAGCGCAAAGGTCACCGAAACCCGCCTGCCCGGCATTCGCCTCCAAGGGCGGTTGATCCGCAAGCCGTTGGTGGCCGTTGCCTAGTCCGTGGCGGCCGCCTTGCGGCTGGCGTGCGCACAGACGCCGCGTTTGCTGGAGGCGATGAATTCCAGTAATTCCCGCGTGCGGGCACCCACGGTCTCCGCGAGCAACGCGGCCCCCTTTTCGCCTTCCAAAAAAACGCGCCTATAAATTGCCTTTAATTCCGTGCGTTCCTCCACTCCGATGCCCGCGCGGCGCAGGCCCACGATGTTGAGCCCACACAATTTGTTCACGCCGAACACCACCGTGAAGGGCGGCAAATCCTGACTGACCGCCGCGTTGCCCTGCATCATCGACAGCGTGCCAATGCGCACAAACTGATGCACCGCACAGTTCCCGGAAAGAAATACGCGATCGGCAATCACTGCGTGTCCGCCCACGAGCGCGCCGTTGGCAAAAATATTATGATCTCCCACCACCGCATTGTGACCCACGTGACTGTGCGCCATAAAAAAGTTGTGGCTTCCAATGACCGTGTCCTCATCCGGCGAATTGGAACGATGCAGCGTGACGTGTTCTCGAATCACATTATCATCGCCAATGCGCAGCCGCGTCGGCTCACCGTTGTACTTCAAATCCTGCGGCGCATCGCCAATCACCGCGCCAGTGTGGATGCGATTGTTTTTGCCGAGCGTGGTTTCGCCCGTGAGATGCGCGTGCGGCCCGATCTCGCAGCCCGCGCCCACGGTCACCCCGGCCTCGATGACCGCGTATGGACCCACGAAGGCGGTTTCGTGCAGTTCGGCTTTTGAGTGGATGATAGCGGTCGGGTGAATCATAAGAATGACCAATGACCAAAATCCAATACCCAAGGAAGGTCCAAACCCCAAGCCCCAAATTGGATTTTCCTTTTTTACGTTTTGGTCATTGGAGCTTGGTTATTTGTAAATATACCCGTGCTCCTTCAGAGAAAAATAATCGCATTCGCGATCCGTGGTGCATTGGCCGAGGATAACGTGGTCGAGCACTTCAATTTTTAAGAGTTGGCCGGCGCGCACGAGGTCGCGCGTGACGGTGATGTCGGCTTTGGACGGGGTGGGGTCGCCGCTGGGGTGATTGTGCACGAGAATGACGGCGGAAGCATTGGCGGCCACGGCGTGGCGAAAGACGTCGCGGGGGTGGACAAGGGTGGCGTCGAGCGTGCCATTGGTAAGATGCACTTTGCGAATGAGCCGGCGGCGCGTATTCACAAGGATGGCATAAAAATGTTCAACCTCATAGGGCCGGCATTCTTCCCGCAAGAGTCCGGCGACCGCTTCGGGTGTGTCGAGCTTGGGCGTGACATCGTGGATTTCCGCTGCCATTCGACGAGCGAGCGTGAAGGCGCTTTGCAGCGCGATCGCTTTGTCGCGACCAATGCCTTTAATCGTTTGCAATTCCTCCAGCGTAGCTTGGGCCAGCGCGCTGAGGGTTCCGAATTGTTGGATCAATTCCGCGCCGACTTCCACGGCGGATTTTCCCTGGAGGCCTGTGCGCAGTAAAATGGCGATGAGTTCAGAATTGGAAAGTGCATCGGGGCCCAGCTCGGTCAACCGTTCGCGCGGGCGTTCGCGGTTTGGCAAATCCTTGATGCGCGTTGAGAGGGTCACGGGGGAAGAATAGCCCTATTAATATTATCGGCAAGTGTTTTATTCGGGTACGCGAAAGCGCGCAAACTCTTCGCGCGCGTGATCGGGGATGCGCGCCTTGAGGTGGACGATGTCCCCTTCGTAACGTTCCTCGTCCACTTGGCCGAGCGCGCGGATGCGGGCGAGCGTGGCGCCGTCGCTGGCGGGGACTTGCAGCTCAAGGCACGTGCGCACCGGCCGCAGCATAATGCCCAGCTCGGCTTGCAGCTCTTCGAGGCCTTCTCCGGTCTTGGCAGAAACGCTTACCGCGTGCGGGAATTCTTTCAACCAATGGAGGTTGCCATTACTTTCGAAGAGTTGGTCTATTTTGTTGAAGACCATCAGCGTCGGCTTGTTGTCGGCATCGATTTCCTTGAGCACTTCGTTGACGGACGCAATTTGGTCGGCGGCTGATTCGCTGGAGACATCGACCACGTGCAACAGCAAATCCGCTTCCACGACTTCCTCAAGCGTGGCTTTGAATGATTCCACCAGTTGATGCGGCAGCTTGCGGATGAAGCCCACCGTGTCGCAGAGGAGCGCGTTTTGGTTGGTCGGCAAATTGATGCGGCGCGTGGTGGGATCGAGCGTGGCGAAGAGTTTATCCTCGGCCAAAACCTCCGCGCCGGTGAGCGCGTTGAGCAGTGTGGACTTGCCAGAATTCGTGTAACCCACGATGGACGCCAGCGGCCATTGGCTGCGCTGGCGGCCTTGCCGTTGAGTTTGGCGCACGCGTTTAACTTCCTTCAAATCGCGCCGTAGTTTGGAGATGCGTTCCTGAATGCGGCGGCGATCCACTTCGAGTTGGCTCTCGCCATCGCCGCGCATTCCGATGCCGCCTTTCTGCCGCGAAAGGTGCGTCCACAATCCCGTGAGGCGCGGCAGGATGTGCTGCAATTGCGCCATCTCGATTTGCATTTTGCCTTCTCGCGTGCGGGCGCGTTGGGCAAAAATATCGAGGATGAGCGCGGTGCGATCGAGCACTTTGCAATCGAACACACGCTCGAGGTTGCGCGTTTGGGCGGGCGAAAGTTCGTCATCAAAAATGACAGTGTCGACGTCGCCTTGTTTGCAGGTTTCCGCAAATTCGATCGCCTTGCCTTTGCCGATGTACGTTGCGGCGTGGGGACGGTCGAGGCGTTGGATGCCTTCTCCGATGATTTGCGCGCCGGCGGTCCGGGCGAGTTCGGCCAGTTCGGCCATCGTTTCCGTGAGATCCGCGCCGGTGCGTTTACGCAGTTCCGCGCCGATGAGGAAGACTCGTTCGGTGGCTCCGATTTGTTCCGCGAGGGCTTTCACGTGAGTTGTTCAATCATTCGCCGCGCCGTTTCCCCCGCCGGTTCGTTGGCGGGGACGGTCAGCGTGTGGGCTCCATGCAGTTTGCGGAACCACGTCATTTGTCTGCGAGCGAATTGCCACGTGCGTGACTTAACCAACGCGATGGTTTCCGGCAAGCCTTGTTCATCGTTGAGGTGCCCAATAACCTGTCGATATCCGAGGGCTTGTTGCGCCACAGGGTTACCCTCCAGCGCTGAACGCAGCGAACAAGTTTCTGCCACCAAACCGGCGGCAAACATCGCGTCCACCCGCGCGTCGATGCGTTGGCGCAAACCTTTGCGGTCCCGCTCGAGCAGAAAAAAGTTTGGGGGCACTTGGCCGGTCCATTCGGCGCGTTGTTCGGAAAAGGGTTTTCCGGTGAGGCGAATGACTTCAACGGCGCGCACCACGCGCCGTCGATTTTGGCGATCGATGGTTGTGTGGGTGGCGGGGTCATGCTCGAGCAATTCGGCGATGAGCGTTTCCAAATCCAACGCTTCCAGCTCCGCGCGCACTGTTGCGTTCGCTTGCGGCGCTTCCCCCAATCCTTCGTGCCACGCGCTGAAATACAATCCGGTGCCGCCACAAAAAATGGGCCGATCGATTTTTTTAATGTGCGTTTTCGTGCACGCCACGAATCTGGCCGCATCGAAGGATTCGGTTAACTCAAGAATGTCGATGAGATGATGCAGGACCCTCGCGCGTTCTTCGGCCGTAGGCTTAGCGGTGCCGAGATCGAGCCCACGATAAACCTGCATTGAATCGACGGAAATAATTTCACCGTTGAGCCGTTGGGCGACCTCGAGTGCCACGGCGGATTTCCCGCTGGCGGTGGGGCCGGCGATGAAGACGGACGCACCCATCGTTTAGGATTCCTTTTGGGGTTTTTCTTCGGCTTCTTCTTCATCCGCTTCGTCGGTTGGTGCCCCTTCGCGCCATGCGAGGAGGAAGAGCAAGCCCACGCCAACGCAGATTCCCATATCTGCGATATTGAACGCGGGATAGCCCATCTCTGAGCCATCACTGCGAATGAGATAAAATCTTACGAAATCTATAACGTGCTGATACGCCACTCGGTCGATGAGGTTGCCGAGGATGCCGCCGATGAGAAGGCCGAGGGCAAGTTTGCCGGTGGGGGTGTGTGTTTCGAAATGATGGCGATATCGAATGAGCGCAATCAAGGCCACCGCGGAGAGTCCGGCGAGCGGCAGACTACTGCCTTGGAACAGGCTCCACGCGGCTCCTGTGTTTTGCCAATTAACGAAGCGAAGAAATCCTTCGATGACCACTTTTGTTTCGCTTCCGCTGAGGGCGCGAATGACGAGTTGCTTGGTGAGCTGATCGGCCACCAACACAATTGCAGCCGTAACGAGGATTTGTTTCTCCTCAAAAAACGGAACGGTTTCGCCGGGGGTTGTCCGGTTTGCCGTGGGGGTTTCCATGCCGGCTAGTGCGTGCGCATTGGCATCAGCACGTAGAGAAAGGGCGTGTTGCTCTTGAGTACACCTGGGCTGAGACTGTCGGTGAGCTCAAAAAATACTTCGTCCCCTTCAAGCACTTTGAGGGGATCCATCAGGAATGTGGGATTGAAGGCAACTTCGATTTCGGGGCCCTTGTATTTGATGGCGATGGACTCGCGACCAGAGCCGACTTCAGGTGTGTTGGCGGTGATGGCGAGGTTGTCATTGGCGAATGTGAGCTTCACGGAGTTCGCCTTGTCGCTGGTGATTTGATCGGCGCGGCGCAAGGCGTGATGAAGTTCTTCCTTGCCGAGCGTGATGCGCTCCTTGAATTCGCCGGGGATGACTTGTTTGAAATTTGGGTAATTCCCTTCCACCAATTTGCTGTGAAGCACGATGGCTTCGCCGCCTTCCTGTGGCAGGGTAAATTCCACGTGCGTGTCGCCGAGGCGAATCACAACGTCGCCGCTGCTTTGCAACAAGCGTTGCAATTCGGCCACCGCTTTGTTGGGCACGATGAATTCCGCTTTGGTGCCGCCTTCGATTTCCTCTTCCACCAACGCGAGGCGTCGGCCATCGGTGGCCACCAACGTGAGGCGATCAGGCGCGATGACGAAGTTGATGCCGTTGAGCACATGACGTGATTCGTCGGTGCTCACCGCGTAGCCCGTCTTGCGGATCATTTCCTTCAACTTCGCTTGTGGCACTTTTACTTTGCCGCTCTCTTTGAATTTTGCCTGTTGCGGATATTCATCCGCCCCGATTCCGTTGAGCTTGTATTTCGATGCGCCGGCTTGGACGGTGGCGACTTCTTTGTCGCTCACCTCAATTTCGATTTCGCTCGCCTCAATTTCGCGCACCAACCCGAAGAGCCGTTTGGCCGGCATCGACGTGGCTCCTTCGCGCTCCACTTCAGCCGGCACCGAGGCGTGCACGCTCACCTCAAGATCGGTGGCGCGCAGTTCCAGCTGTTTGGCGCTCGCGATGAGCAGCACGTTGGAAAGAATGGGGAGCGTAGAGCGAGCGCCCACAACATTTTGAACCGCCTGCAATCCGCTGGCGAGGTCGTCCTTGGTTACCGAGATTTTCACAAAGGCTAATTAGATGAATGATTTAAACAGTATCACACTATTATTAAGGGCCGTGGATAAGGCAAACAACCCTCGGAGTCAAGGCGGAGCGGCGGAAAAAAGCCAGAAATTTCGGCTGACGGCTGGGGATAAAAATGTGGGTAAAAACCGACAAGTCCCAAAAGTTGGGGAAAACAGAGTTGATGGGGACAATTCATCGAGTGATTCCCATCTTATTACCCGCCCGACAACGCGCCACAACGAGCGGGATAATTTGACAAGCGGCGGCAATGTCGGCGGACGTTGTTTCACGCCCCAAGGAAAGCCGCACCAACGCGTTGGCCTCAGCGGCTGGGACGCCCATGGCGAGCGCCACGTGCGAGGGCGTTACCGATCCACTGGCGCATGCGGAACCCGCAGAAGCGCAAAGCCCTTCCATATCCAAACCGCTCAAAAGCGCAATGCTGTCGGTGCCTTCGACGGTAAAGGAAACGGTATTGAAGAGACGATTGGCGGAATCGCGGTCGCCAAGGAAAGATGCGCCCTCGGTGGCGTCCACCATTTCAATCAACTTCCCCGCGAGCGTGGCAAGAGATTCCAACGGGAAAACAGGAATTGGGAAAAAACGAACAATCGCTTCGGCGAGGCCGATGATGCCGGCAAGATTCTCGGTGCCGGCGCGGCGTTCGTTTTCGTGCGGGGCGCCGTGCACGATGGGATCCGGCAACCAAGGCGATTTGGCGTACAGCAGGCCCGCGCCATTAGGGCCGTGGAATTTATGGGCGCAGAGGGAAACGAGATCCGCATTGAAATCGGCGATGCCCGAGAGGGGAATTTTGCCAAAGCACTGCACGGCGTCGGTGTGGAAAATCACGTCTCTTGACGCGCAAAGTTCACCGATTTCCGCCACCGGTTGCAGCGTTCCCACCTCGTTATTGGCGGCCATTATACTGACCAGCACGGTGTCTGGTCGCAACGCCTCGCGCACGGATTCCACCGCCACGCGGCCGGCTGAATCCACCGGGAGAAAAGTAACCTCGAATTCCTCGTTATTCGCAAGATATTCACAAGGTTGCAGTACCGCGTGATGTTCCACGGAGGAGGTGATGATGTGCCGTCCTTTATTGCGCAGTTGCCGCGCCATTCCGTGCAAAGCGAGGTTGGTGCTTTCGCTCCCGCCACTGGTGAAAATAATTTCGCTGGGCTTGCACTTCAGCGTATCGGCGACGCGATCGCGTGCGTCATCCAGCAACGATCGCGCGCGTTGGCCCACGTGATGCACACTGGAAGGATTGCCCCAAACCTCATTGAGGATGGGCAACATCGCCGCGCGCACGTCGGCATCCAGCGGAGTGGTGGCGTTGTAATCCAAATAAATCGTGCGCACGCCCCGTGTTTACTCCATACTTCGCGCCGATGCCAGACTGGCTTCAAGTGATCTTGTTGGGGGTGGTGGAAGGCATCACGGAATTCCTGCCCGTTTCGTCGACGGGGCATCTACTGCTGGCCGAGCCGTGGCTGGGTGCGCGTCCGGATCACTTCACCATTTGCATCCAAAGCGGCGCGGTACTGGCGGTGCTCGCCGTTTTCCACGAACGGGTGCGTTCTCTGTGGGAAAAAAAGCACGAGACGGAAACCCAAGATTACCTCAAAAAGATCGGGTTTTCCTTTGTTTTAACAGGGTTTGGCGGGTTGGCTTTCAAAGCCGCCGGATGGGAATTGCCCAACGAAAGCGCGCCGATCGGCTGGGCGCTGCTCATCGGCGGACTGCTCTTCATCGCGTATGAACTGAGGCATCCGAATAAAACGAACCAAGAAAAACAGGATATGGAAAACAACAAACCGTTAAGCCTTACGTGGACATTGGCGATTGCCTTTGGCCTGGCGCAGTTGGTGGCGATGGTTTTTCCGGGCGCTTCGCGCAGTGGCGCAACGATTCTCATCGGGCTTCTGCTCGGGATGGCGCGGCGCGATGCGGTGGAGTTTTCGTTTTTGCTGGGCGTGCCGACATTGCTCGCCGCGGGCGGATACGAACTCGCTTCAGCGTTAAAGGAAAAC
>JAPKDK010000073.1 GCA_028872645.1 Verrucomicrobiota bacterium | reverse complement strand
AAAGTCCCCGGCGCTTCTTTTGTGCCCGTGAAGGTGAGCACAAAGGTGGATTCAAAACAGGTGAAACAAAATGTGGCCAAGAAAAACACGCCCATAAGACAAGCGAGCTGTTTGCGTTTCAGCATTCGGGTGATTTGTTGAAGGCGCGGCGGTGGCGGCGCGGGATCACTCTGAGGCGTGCGACTTTCGCCCAAAACGAAATACGCCAAAATAAGATTAAACCCGCAAATGGCGGCCGCCGTCCAACCGGGACCGGTGACACCAAACCATTCCGCGCTCAGCGCGCCCAACGCCGGCCCCACAATAAAGCCCAAACCGAACGCCATGCCGATGAGCCCCATGCGTTTGGAGCGGTCTTCCGGCGAGGAAACATCGGCGATATACGCGCTGGCTACCGAAAGGTTGGCCCCACAAACACCCGCCGCCATCCGAGAGGCAAGCAGGCCCCACAAGGATTCATAATAACACGCCAGCGCAAACAAGATGTACGAGATGCATGCGCCTGCGGTACTGATGAGCAACACGGGGCGGCGCCCAATGCGATCGGAAAGGCGGCCCCACCACGGAGCGAAAAGGAATTGCATCAACGAATAGGAGGCCACGATGAGGCCGGCAATAATGCCCGCCGCGCCATAAGTTTTCGCGTAGAGCGGCAGCATGGGCAGCACGATCCCGAAACCAATCAGGTCGATGAAGACGGTCAGGAAAATAACCAACAATGATGCTTTGCGTACCATGCGAGACGGGCGGGACGTTAGCGCGCAATAGCCCGGCAGGAAAGCAAAACCGATCAGACTTTTTCAGGCTCGACGGAAGCCGTTCCGTAAAGCCATTGCCAGCTTGCGCGGAGATCTTCCAGAATCATGTAAAGTGATGGCACTAACACCAGCGTAACGACGGTGGCAAACATCACGCCGAAGCCGATTGAGATGGCCATTGGGATGAGGAATTGGGCTTGTACACTTTTTTCAAAAAACACCAGCGGTGTGAGGCCGGCAAATGTTGTCAGCGAAGTGAGCAAGATCGCTCGAAAACGCGCCACGCCACTCACGCGCACAGCATCAATGATTTTCTCATGCTTAGGCCGATTGCGATTTACGAAATCGACCATCACGAGACTATCGTTCACAACCACGCCGGTGAGCGCCACCACGCCGAACATCGAGAGCACTGTCAATTCCATGCCCATTATTAGATGCCCCAACACTGCGCCAATAAGCCCGAATGGGATCGCGGCCATCACGATAAAGGGCTGAATGTATGACCCGAACGGAATCGCGAGCAATGCATAAATCATCACCATCGCTACAAGAAACGCACGATACATGCTGCTAAGCGTGAGTTCCTGTTCCTGCCTCGCACCCTGAAAACTGTGTTGAAGGCCGGGGAATTCAGCGGCTAATTCTGGCAAATCTTTTTCTTCCAAACTGGTGATGAGTTTGTTGGGCTCAATACGGGTGATGTCCACGTCGGCAGTGACGTTCACCGACCGCCGCCCATCCACACGGCGAATGCTTGCATATCCACGACCTTCCACGGTGTCGGCGACTTCAATAAAAGGCACTCGGAACCCATCACGCGTATGAATACGCAGATCCTGTAAATCATGCAGCGAACGGCGGCGGTTCGTTGGGTAGCGCACCATGACTTTCAGGTCATCCCGATTGCGCTGAATTCGCTGGGCTTCCTCGCCGTAAAAAGCCTGCCGCACTTGGCGCGCAAGATCAGCTTGACGCAAGCCGAGCAATTCTGCTTCGGGCTTGAGTTTAATTTTCAGCTCACGTTTGCCGGCGCGAAACGTATCGGTAATATCCTGCACTCCGGGATAACTTTTTAAACGCAACTTCAGCTCCTCCGTTGCTGCCTTGAGTACGGCAAGGTTTGGGCCGCTTAAACGGATATTGATTGGTTTTCCCGCCGAAAAAATACTGGCACTGAATCCTACTTCCGTAGCCCCCGAAAAATCGCCGGCCAACTCGCGCCAACGATCGGCCATCCCTTGGCTGGTGATTGTTCGCTCCTCGGATGGAGCCACTTCCAGATGCACTTCACCCTTGTGACTGCCAAAATGGCTGGCAGCGTAGTTGCCCCCCGCCATTTCCGCCTCCATCCGAAAAGGTTGCTGCCCAATGCTGGCGAGCGAGTGGCGGATGGTATTGGCGCCCTCATTTCCATTCGCGGCTATCTCGAGACGCAACTGTTCGGCGGCGTCTTCCAGTTGCCGCACCGCCTTTTCAGTTACCTCCACTGGCGTTCCGCGAGCAAAGCTCACCCACGCGGCCACGTTATCTCCTTCCACTGGAGGCAGGAAAATGAATTTAAAATGACCACCCGCATAGCCGGCGAGGGTGACAAACAAAGCCGTTATCCCAACCGAAAGTGTGAGGTAACGCCAACGCAAACAGGTCTCGAGAAAGGGTTGGTATATTTTCAAAATAAACCGCTCCACGCCTCCGGCAAAGGCCGATTGAAACCGCGACCATGGCCCCGGTTTTTTTTCTTTTTTCACATCGGGCAGGTTGCGTAAATGCGCCGGTAAAATCAAAAGGCATTCTACCAGTGAAAATAACAACGTCGGCATTACGATCAACGGAATGTAGCGCAAGATTTTTCCAGTATTTCCCTCGATTGCAAGTAAGGGGTAAAACGCCGCCACGGTGGTGAGCACCCCGAAAACCACCGGACGCCCAACCTCCAGCGCCCCGCTAATTGTGCTTTTAATTCCAGGGCCGTATTTTTCCTGATGAGTGTAAATATTTTCGCCCAGTACGATCGCGTCATCGACCACAATTCCCAGCACAACGATAAAGGCAAAGAGCGTGATGAGGCTAATGGAGGCGCCCATCGACGGCATTAACCACAACGTGCCTAGGAACGATACCGGGATGCCAAAGGTCACCCACATTGCCAACCGAAACCTTAGAAACAACGCGAGAATAAAGAACACCAGAATTAGTCCTGCCCGACCGTTGCGCAGGAGCAGGTCAAGTCGGCTCCGCAAATATGAGGAATCGTCCTGCCACGTTTCCAGTGTAATGCCAGCCGGCATGTGAGGCTGCGCAGTGGCAACATAATTTTTTGCAATCCTCGAAATCTCCAGCGCACTTTGGTCCCCTACGCGAAACACCCGCACCAGCGCCGAAGACTGACCATCAAAGCGCGCGTGCGAATCCACTTCCGCAAACCCATCAACCACTCGTGCCACTTGCCCTAACGTAAGGCGACTGCCGTCTGGATGGGTGCGCAACGGCAACAATTCAAAGTCGATCTTTCCGTATGCCTGCGCTTTGGCGCGAAGAAGAATATCACCGCCCGTAGTCTTGAGCGTACCCCCGGGCAGATTCAGGGAACTTTCGCGCACGGCAGTTGCCACTTCGTCAAAGGTGAGATCATAGCGGCGCAAATCCTCTTCGCGCAATTCGATGGAAATTTCGTATGGGCGGACGTTTACCAACTCCACCTGCGTGATTCCCGGCCGAGCCAGCAATTCATCCCGAACGCGTTCACCCGCGCGCTTGAGCGCGACTTCGCCCACTTCTCCGCTCACGGCAACATTAATAACCTGTTTACGAATGATGATTTCGCTGATGACAGGTTTGTCTGAATCCTCTGGAAATGTGTCAATCGCATCCACCTTTGCCTTGGCCTCATCGAGAAACTTTTGTCCGTCCGTATGCGGCAACAACTCGATGGCCACAATACCCATTCCCTCGGCCGCGGTGGACACCATTTGCTTTACGCCCTGCAACCCCTGCACCGCCTGTTCCACGCGCGCGCAAATGCCCTCCTCTGTTTCCTCCGGCGCCGCGCCGGGATACGACACCTCAATCAAAACCCAATCCGAGTCAAACTCCGGAAACACTTCCTGTTTGATTTTTGGGATTGCCAACAATCCCGCCAGCAAAATAAATGCCGCCAATAAGTTTGCCGCCACGCGATTGACTGCAAACCATTCGATGATCTTATTCATTTGCGCGGACCTCCATGCCTTCGACAAATGAATCGAGCGATGAGAGACAAACCTGCTCGCCGCCTTTCAAGCCCAAGCCAATTACCACCCGCTCGCGGTCGCTCCACGAAAGTTTCACTGCCCGGGAAAATAACTTGCCTTCACGAAGCACATAAACCACACTACCTTCACGCATTGCCGCTCGAGGCAAAACAACCACACCCGCCATCGGTTCCCCTTCAATGCGGGCCATCACAAAACGCCCGAAACTCAGCGCAGTTTTTCCCGCAGCATACGGCGCGACTACGCGCGCCACCACCGCCATCATGCGCGTGCCCGTCTCAACTTCACCTTCGGTACGGATAATTTGGCCAGTCCACTCATCGTCGCCCGTGGTGAGCATCACCAACGGGCCATCAATCGTGCCGCCGCGCAAAGACTCACCTAGCTCCAGATATTCAAGCTCCTTCATCGGCAAAGGCAACCGCACTTCCGCTACTGCCACCGGTTGAATTTTTGCCAACACGCTTGCTCGCGATACCAATTGCCCCACTCCGATGGACTGTGATTTTACGCGACCAGCAAATGGCGCGAGCATAACGCAACGTTTTAAATTCACTTTCGCCTGATCCCGACCCGCCTCCGCCGCAGCTAACGCTGCCCTTCCTGATTCGTGTTGCGCGCGCGAAGCTCCCATTAACGCCTTTGCCGAGGCCAAGTCTGCGCGCGCTTCACGCAACTGTGGATCACGAACCAATAACGCGGGTGGCTTGCCTTCTCGACCGAGCAACTTCCACTCCGCGCGCGCCGCAACGGCTTCTGCTTCTTCCCGGGTGATACGTGCCCCCGCCTGCGCCATTTGCGCCTCGCCGCGACTCACCTGCGCCAAAGCGTTGGCCATACCCGCAAGAGCAGCTTGAATGTCCGCCATTGCCTGACGCAATGCCAACTCGTAATCACCCCGATCGATCCGCACCAATTCCTCTTCATGCGCAAAAAGTCCGCCGACCACCAATTGCGGAGAAACCCAAACCACGCGGCCACTTACCTCCGGCGATAAGCCGATTTCGCGACGTGGCATCACGGTTCCCTGTGATCGTACCACCGGCACGAATGTTTCCAGTTTCACCGCCAGTATTTCCACACGGGGTTTAAAGCGCTCCACCGGACGCGGTGTGATTAATTTTCGGTGGGTCGCCAACCACCAGGAACCATATGCACCCGTCAACAGCACCAACACCGGCAATGCAATTTGCAAAATACGGCGCGTCACGGTGCTCCCTCCGTGGCGTTCTTTGGGATGCCAAAACTTCCGCCCAGCGCGAGGTGAAGATTCACGCGATTTTCCAAACACAACCTCCGCACCTCCACTTGTTGGCTGCGCAATTCATTGACGCGCCGCTGATTTTCAAGCACGCGCATAAAGGGCTCTAGGCCGCGTGCAAAACGGTCCTCCGCAAGCACCAAAGCCTGCTCGGCCAGGCCGAAGGACTCCAACAGGCGTGACTCACGCGCGGCCAAAAGTTGTTCGTTTGCCAACGCGGTTTCCACTTCGGCGAACGCGTTGAGCACTGTGCCCCGATATTGAATCACCGCTTCCGCTGCGTGAGATTCGCTCAATTTTAAGTTGGCCCGCAAACGACCGCCGTTGAGGATCGGTTGCGTGAGATTCGATCCCAAGGACCACACGAGTAAATGATTGTTCAGCAGATTTTCCAGCTCGTCACTAGAAGTGCCACCTGAAGCGGTGAGTGAAAATTTTGGGTACAATTCCGCACGCGCCACAGCAATGCGGGCATCGGCGGCTATCAACCGACCGTGCGCACCCAAAATATCCGGGCGGCGCGTAAGCAATTGTGACGGTAAGCCGATAGGGATCGGCGGCGGCAAATCCGGCAAAGCCGCCATGCCCTTAAGCGTGCCCGCTGGATAACGGCCCAGCAAGACTTCCAGTTGTCGCTGCGCCTGCGCGCGCGGGGAACGCCATTGCTCCACAGTCGCGCGCGCGGCGGACAGATTCGTCTCAGCCAAACGCAAATCCAACGCCGGCCCCACGCCGAGTCCATAGCGGAGGTCGGCCTGACGTACAGTAAGATCTAGGATGGCGACATTGGCTTCTTCCAAACCCAATTGCTCGCGCGCCTCGGTAAGCGCCAACCACGCCTTTACTGTCTGTGCGGCAAGCGATTGCTGCGCCGCGGCCAACTCAGCCTGCGCCACGGCGGTGTCCATAGATGCGGCAAGTTGTCCGGCGCGAATCCGACCCCACACGTCCAGTTCCCAATTACTCGACAGAGTGAACCCGTAATTCTCAGAACGCGAAGTGAGCACTGACGAATCGCCGATCGGCAGACCAATAAAGTTGCTGCGTTTTTTACCGGCATCCAGAGACGCATTCAATGTGGGCCGACGTTCCGCGCCCGCAATGCTCGCGCGTAAGCGCGACTGATCCAACCGCACCGCTGTCGCCTGAAGGTTCGGATTGTTAGCCAACGCCTCCTTGACCAAAGCCGTTAATTCCGTGCTGCCCAAAGATTCCCACCATTCACCGGCCGGGTCATTAGTCGAGCTTTGGCCCGAGGCCCAATTCCCCGGCAGGTTCATTGAAAAACCCTGTCGCTCCGGCAATCGCATTGCGCACCCCGCAAGCGAACAAACGATCACCATCAATACAAAATAAAAACATCGCGCGCTCATCGTGACTTTGCCTTGAAACCGGCAGACAGGAAATTCACCAAATGGTCAATCATCGCCTCCGTGTCATCAGGATTGCAGCGGCCGCCCGAAAAAGTCCGCAGTCGTTCAGCGTCTGCCATTGTGTGCGCCATAGCGCCGACCAGAAAATGAATCCGCCAAAAAAAATCTTCCTCCGGCAATTTTGGAACGGCCCGTTGCAGCGCGGGAATAAAACGACCGGCCACCTCTTGTAATTGCTGGTCAAGCATGGCCTGAATTTTTGGATCCGGCTCCATGAAACAACGACCCAATAATTGCATAAACACCACGCCACCCTTTTTCGGGTTTCGGCTCAATCGCAACGCAGGCCCAACCAGCGCGGTGAGCACTTTTGCCAGCGGAACAACCCGTCGTCCATGCGCGCGCTCTTGTTCTTCCAACAAGGCCAATCGCTCGGCATTCAACGGCACCAACCGGCGCGACATCACGGCCTGCATCAGGGATTCCTTGCTTCCGAAGTGGTAATGTACTGCCGCCAAGTTCACCTTGGCGCTGCTGATTATTTGGCGCAAAGACGTCGCATGGGGCCCACGCGCGGCAAATAAGCGCTCCGCCGCATTCAAGATATCGCCCTTTGTGTCCTTCATCTTCATGCCTTCATTCAAACGTACGTTTGAATCAGGCGTTCAATTTAGCTATAGAGGCCGCATTGTCAAGGCCGAGGTGGATTATTGAAAATTAACCAAGCTTTTGCCCGGCGTGCAAAGGGAAGCCATTGAGGAAATCGCCTGGGTTCAAGGGCCGACTGCCTTCTCTTTGTAAACGCAGAAGATTCAACGACTGTTTTCCGCACCCAATCAGGATGCCGTTTTCACCTGTTGATAACACTTCACCCGCGGCACCTTCCGTGGTGGAAATATCGGCGGATTGAATTTTAACCAATCGCAATTTTGCGGTGGGCAGGGACGTGAAAATCCCGGGCCACGGCGTAAGGGCGCGCAGCTTGCGATGAATAGTTTTGGCAGATTCAGCCCAATCGATTTGTCCGTCTTGTTTTAGAATTTTTCGCGCATAGGTCGATCGAGCGTCATCCTGCGAAACAGGCTTGCGAGTGCCATCGAGATAACCGGGCAGCGATTCAGTTAGCAGCACGGCACCCATTTGTCCCAATCGATCGTGCAAAGTTTGGGCGGTGTCCCCTTCAGTAATTTCAGTTTTTACGGTGGCGATAATTCCGCCTGTATCAAGCCCCGCATCCATCCGCATGAGCGTGACGCCGGTTTCAGTATCCCCTTCGAGAATGGCCCATTGGATAGGGGCCGCACCGCGATGCCGCGGCAAGAGTGAAACATGCACATTCAGCGCACCATGCGGCGGCAGGTCGAGCGCTGACTGAGGAAGGATTTGCCCAAAGGCGGTGACAACGAAAAGGTCCGGCTCAAATGCAGCAAGTTGTTCAATTGCCCCGGGGGTGCGAAGTGTTTGTGGCTGGATAACCGGCAAGCCCAGATCGAGTGCGCATTGTTTTACGAAACTGGGCTGGGGTTTCAGTTTGCGTCCACCGGGTCGGTCGGGCTGGGTGACCACGCCCACCACGTCGGCAACGGGGCTTGCATGAAGGGCGGCGAGCGGCGGGCAGGCCAGTTCGGCGGTGCCCATGTAGAGCACGCGGGGAGGCATCAGTTGCAAAACTCCAGTTGGCCTAGCGCTTCCGCAACACCGCTGAGCACTTTGACGGGCGATTGGGTGGAATTGATGTCATGCACGATGTCGGCGGTGAAACAATCCAGCACGGGTTGGGTTTCCTGTTTGTAGGTTTCGAAGCGTTGCCGGATGATGTCGAGGTTGGCATCGTCCAATCGGCTTTCGAGCAGGGCACGGCGTTGGATGCGCTCGATCATTTGCTCCTGATCCGGACAGGCGAGATGCAGCACAGCCAACACGTTGACGTGTTCACCCATCATTTCCACCTGATGTGGATTGCGCGGAATGCCATCGAGCACCAGAAAGTCTTGTTTGGGATGGAATGCTCCCTTTACGATGGCACTCTCCATATTTTTTTGCCAAAGGGTGATGGTGAATTCATCGGGCACCAACTCGCCTCGGCTGGAGTATTCAAGGAACGTTTTGCCGAGCGGATCATCCGGGCGTAAATTTCGGAACGCATCGCCACAGGCGAAGTAATAGCAATTCGGAAGATTACGCAAAATGCGGCCCTGGGTTCCCTTGCCGGAACCAGGCGCGCCAAACAGCAGTACGGCGTTGTATTTCATTTGTTCAGGCATGACCCAGCACCTCGACTTCGGTAATATCGGCGTAGGTCAAAAACTCCTCCATCCATTGGCTCTGGGACGCAAAAATAAATTGCAGCCCGGTGGCATCTACTGTCGAAATGTAGTGGACGGAATATTCGTTGGCATTAGTTCGCAAGATAAGTGCCTCACCAGAGGTGGCCTCCGCACCCACAAACCGAGCAAAGTATTCGCTGAAAAATGCCGGTGTAAATTCGTATTCAGAACTGTGAAAATGCTCGAGCGACTTCGCAACTGGAACCGGAGCGGCAGCAGTAACGGATTCATCCACATATTGGGTTTCCTCCCCCGCCCCATCGGTGAGATTGGCGTAGGGCGAATCCGGATCGTCCTCATATTTTAAACCCCGAACTGCCGGTAAAGGCGTGGTGGTGCTGGGCAGTTCGGCCGCATCGGGAACGCGTGGCGAGCCAAGTGGGGTTGCACTGGTGGCCTGTTGCGGCGGCAGCGCCAAAAAAACCGCAGGCCCCAGCACAGGCAAAACGGCGCTCAGGATACACATCAATTTTACTGGCCGGTTTTTGAAGCGTGCAATTTCATAACCGGCATAACCGCTGAGGCCCATGACCAGCAACGCTAGGAATATCCCAGCGGGATTGAACGCCACTTCCGGGCTCATGCCACTGGCGGGTGGGCGCCGCTCAGGGAAAACCGCCACGCCGGGAGGCTCAACAAGCTGAAAGATAGGGGCCGGCGGGGATGCCACATTGATAGCGACCGGTGCAGCGGGAGTGGGGCTTGTGGGCTTAGGCAGCGCCGGCAAACTATTGGTGGGCGCGGGCACGGATCTTGGGATTCCTGTTTTGGGGTTTACCGCAGGCGGTGCAGGGGTATTGGTCACGACCACGGGCAGAGATGCCGGTGGAGCAACCGGTTGGACGAGTTGGTTCGGTGGCGCAATCGCCACGGGAGGCTTCTTCCTCCGGGCTGTCTCAACCGCATCCATGATTTTAAATTTAGCATCACGTGATTTTTGGCTGAAAAGAGGATCCTTCAATAATTCACTCATCAGTATGCCCAGAGTGCGTACTGTGAATTCATCCCAACGATGGCGCACGCCATTGCCGAACCCCCCACCCAAGGGGCGAAGCACGACGCCATCCGAGTTCACGGATAAGATGCTGTGTATCTGAACCGGTTTGCGCCCGCCCTGATATTCCACGAGAAACGCAGCACGCGCATCCGGAACCACGACCAGCAGCCAAACGAAAAATAAAATCCACCCCCTCACTCCTCGCTGAACGTGCACCAAAATACCGATTTCAGCAATCAAAATTTCTCTCAAGTGTTGAGAGTAAAGAATCAATATCCCGCTCGAAACCAAAGGCGGAAAGATGATCCGCCGCTGCTCCGTGCCTCCACACTGCGAATGCGATTGTGTTTTTCGGCACCGCCTCTAAATCCTTGCGGGCCAGCCAACCCCCCAAATAACCCGCAAGCACATCCCCGCTACCCCCTTGCGCAAGGTGCGGACTGCCACTGCCATTGATTGTCACCGGCCCTTCAAAAGCGCCAATGAGCGTATGCCGACCTTTGAGCACTGCGATGGCTCCGCCACATCGGGTGGAAACCTGACGCAGAGCTTGCACTCGATCGGCTTGGATTTGGCCGGCTGTTGTTTCCAATATTCTTGCCGCTTCCCCGGGATGCGGGGTTACCACGCGTACGGCATTTTCCGGGATGGATTCGTTGGATATCCATTCTAGCGCGCTGGCATCTACCACGATTGGGTTTTCCGATTCCCGCCATAGATTGATCACTACCCGCCGTAAACTTTCAGGCACATCGGGCCCCAATAAGCCCGGGCCAATGACCACTGAGGTGCATGCGCTCAATGTGTGAATCACGTTAGCATCCCACGGATGCACCATCGCCGATTGCAACTGTGCAGCCACAGGCGCATACGCGGGAGTAAACACGCTCACCAATCCCACGCCGGCACATACAGCTCCGCGGGCGGCCAACACCGCCGCGCCATGATAGCCCGTGGAACCAGCGATAATCCCAACATGTCCAAAGGTGCCTTTGTGCGCGCTGGCGGGGCGCTTGGGAACGAAGCGTTTAAAATCATCGGCATCAACCCATCGCAACTCGCCCAATGGTGGCGCATCGGGCAAACCGATATCCGCAACCACTTTCAAGTGCCCTACAAATTCCGAGGCATGTTCTGAAATTAATCCGGTCTTGGGCGCGCCAACGGTTAACGTATAGTCCGCGCGTACCGCCGCGCCGCGCGGTTGACCGGTGTCCGCATCCAACCCGGAAGGCACGTCTACGGACAGCACTGGAACTCGCAAGCCATGTGTGGCTTCATTGAGTCGCTCGATGAAATTACACCAATCAGATGACAACTCCCGATTAAGCCCGACGCCAAAAAGCCCGTCCACCACGAGCGACACGTCGGATAAGTTCGGCAAAGATTCGGTTCCATCCTTCAGCTCCATTAGCTGAACGCCCTCAACCCCCTCTGCCTTGAGCAACTCGGCAGCGATTCGGGCATCACCCCCATTTTTGCCTTTGCCAACCAGAAAAAGTATTGATGAACCGGAATGATCCTCAAGGTCAAAAACACAGTGTGCCACTGCCTTCCCGGCAAGTTTCATCACCGCCTCTTCGGAAACACCTGCGACCCAAGCGCGCTCCTCCCACTCGCGCATTTGCGCCACGGAAATAACGGGGAGCGGCATGCCTTAACGACGGTACAATCCCGCCACCGCGCCGTAGCCATTATACTTCAGTGTACGCACACGCAGCCCGTCTGTTCCTTTCATTTCCTCGCTGGCTTGACTCCATCGCGGATGCGGCTTGGCGGG
>JAPKDK010000072.1 GCA_028872645.1 Verrucomicrobiota bacterium | reverse complement strand
CGATTTCATTTATATTGAAATAGTTGACACGCTTTTCCTTGCGGGCACCGCCAACGTCGATGGAAATGAAACAGTGATCGCCTTTTACCTCGGAAATACGAAAAACGGCGAATGCGCCTTCACGGGTTTGCATGAAGAGCTGCTCTGGATTGCCATCGGGGTTGAGCTTCTGGAATCGGCCAATCTCGGTATCGAAAAAGCGTTTATTAAACTTAGTGGTGTCCGACGTGTAACGGGCGACCACCTCCGTTTGCACCGGCGCAGCGGCGGGCGGTGGGGGCGGCGGCGCACCGGGGGCGGCCGTGCCGATGACGCCCGGCACTTCGGTCACATTCATCCAGCCGGGCGCGCCCTCGTACCACGCCTGGTCAGTGGGCAAAATCTGGCCTTTCTTGAGGTACCCGCGCGCTTCCTCCAGCGGATATGGCCCAAACGCCTCGCCTGCTCGGGTGAAATGCAGCAGCATCAGCCCACAATGCGCGGGCGACGGTAAATTGGCCACCCTATTCTGTGGTGGACAAACCCGGCCTTTTTTGCTAGATAATCGCTCATGAAGTCCCGTGCTATACTCTTAGGAGCAGTCTTGGCGCTGCTCATCACTCCCGCAACTCAAACCCAAGCCGGCGAACGGCTGGTGGATGGCTCCGGCGGGGCGTACCTTGCCGAAGTGGCGGTACGCCCGATAAGTCTGGCCGGCACGATTTTGGGAACCGGCTTTTATATCATTACGTGGCCTTTCTCCAAAGCCTCCGGTAGCAGCGAAGCCGCCAAACGCGAGCTGATCGATAAACCCTTTGACGCCACTTTCAAACGCAAGTTCGGCGATTTTTCTTCCCTCAAGAATCCCAAAGTGGCACCCGCGCCAGCAACACCGGCTACCCAGCCGATTGCAAAAACCCACCCCACCCCAGCGCCCAAGACCGCTAAAAAAACCACTCCGACAGTCCCGACTCCGCCTGCCCAACCCCAACCCACGCCCGCCCCCACGGTGGAGGAGAAATAACCCACAATGGTAATGCGCAACCCCGAGCCAATCGAGCCCATTGAAGTTGAGGAAATAGTGGAAACAAAACCCGAACCGCCTGTGATGGAGGAAGTGGAAGAATCCACCAATGGCAAGCAAGCCGAGCAACCGCCGCTGATGGAAGAACCCGCCGCTGAGCCGGAAACCGCCTTGGAAGTTTCCACCTCAACCAAACGCGTGAGCGCGCTTGCGGTGGTGAGTGTGGTAAGCAGCTCGTTGGGGTTTCTCGGTGTGACGAGTCTACTCGGCTTGGGGCTGGGCATCGTGGCGTTGAAACAGATAGCGGCGAACCCCCATCTCTCCGGCCGGCACTTGGCGATCCTCGGCGTGTGCCTCTCAGTTTTTTGGCTGGTGCTGCTATTTGCAATGGGCAGTTTTTTGTGGGTGGGATTGTCGCTGGTGAAGACGTTGTTCAACGCGATTTTTTAAGCCGTTGAATTTTGGTAAGCGTCCTCCCTCAAACCCGCAAGCTCGTCCCTCCACAAGCCTTCAAAAAAATCCGATTACTTTTTCTTAACGTCCGTCGGTGTCTTGGAGGGCACTTTGTCGGCGGCGGCTTTGATGTCGAGGTAAGCATCCACGGGATAATTTTCTTTACCAATGCGGGCGTTGCCGAGCACGCGCATCCGGGCGATGGCGCGGATGGCACCCAGATTGCGGCTCAAACTTTTCGAGGCAGCCGGTGCTGGCGCAATCCCCGGCTGCGCAGGACGCGTGGCCATTGCGGCGACCATTGGCTTTCCGGCTTCCTTTTTGCTGAACACGGAATTGTCCAACGTGGCTTCGAGGATGACCAATTGCTTGAGCGTCTTGTTGGTGCCTTGCACGCGGAAGAAGACTTGGCTACCCTGGCGCATTTTTGAGGTGGGCTTGTTGGCCGCAAAATTTCTGCGGCCGCCACCTTCGCCGGAATCGGCCGATGCCAATGCCTGAAGCTCACCGGCTTCGGACAAAGCTTCTTCATTGATGACCGTGCCGGTGTAAACAGAGCCGTCGCCGTCCACAACGCGGATGGTGTTGCCGACGCGTTTGAATTCAAAATTCACGAGCACCGGTTTGGGTAAATCTTTTTGATTGGCCCTCATCCGCGAGGCGGTAACGCCACCGCGTGCGCGAGCTTGCTGCGCAAAGTTTAGCTGCATCTCGCGGGCGTGGTTGTAAAAATTGCCGTTGGCCAGCTTCACGTTTTGGCGGCTCGGATTGTTCCGAACCATCACCGGACGCGGCGCGGGATGGGAGAGAGCGGTTTGCGAAGGATGCGATGGCACCGCTTGCACGGATCCGCTAAAGCCGGGTGAACCTGCCTCAGAACCTTTGGCGGCCATCTCGTGACCGAAACCACTGCCCTCGGCCAATGCTTTGGCTGCATCGCGTTTCATTAGTTCGGCCGGGGCATCGGCTGTGCCGATGGCAGTTTCGTCTTTGCCTTCCGGGGCCGCGTTTTCGGTGCGAGCCAAGGTGTCGGGATCGGATTTGAAATTGTTTAGCGAGGTGACACCGAGCGCCACGATGGCGGCAGTCATTCCGCCGAGGGCCCAGCGCATCCAACCGAAGGTGGGTTCGCTGACGGGGGTGGCTTCTACAGGCGCGGCGGTTTTTTGCCGGCGCACTTCAGCCATCAGCATTGCGCGGGTGGGCTCGTCGAGCTCCACGGGGGCTTCGTTCCACTGGTCGAGCCGCTGTTGCCGGTAGGCTTTCAGCCATGCTTCCATCTTGTTGTTTTCTTGTTCAGACATATTCTGCCTACTTTTTAGACGGGATTGCGCCGGTTTTCTCCCTAAAAAATAGCCGACGCATTACTATCTCCAGTTTATCCCTGCACTTACTGAGCCGGGAACTGACGGTTTTTTCGTTTAAATCGAGTTCCGCGCTGATTTCGCGGTAGTTCAAATCGCCAAAATAGCGGAGCTCCAAAATCTGCTGGCACGGTCCGCCCAGCTCTTCGAGGCCTTGGCCGACGAGATGCCATTTCTCGTCGCGGGTCATTTCCTCATCGGGCGAGGGCAACGGGCTGGCGGGATTGAGCAGGCGATTGCCTTCGTCGTCCTCCGCCTGCAATGAGAGCGGGACTTGGCCGCCACCGCGTTTGGCGGCGTGGAGTTTGGCGCGGTAATCGCGGCTCTTGTTGGCGGCGATGCGGAAGAGCCAGGTTTGCAACCGGCTGCGCCCACTGAAGCCGCCGAGGTTTTTTACCACGGATAAAAAGACCTCCTGGCAAACTTCATCGGTATCCTCGCGTGAGAGGTCCGAGGCGAGTTGAAACACAAAACGCCCCACCGCCGCGTAATGCTCGGCAAAGAGTTCTTCCCACGCGTCGCCTTCTCCGTCACGACAGCGTTGGATCATCTCGCGTTCAGCGTCCAGATCCATTCCCGTTAACTTAGCGCGATTTTGCGATGCATACCAGCGCGGATTAGCGCAATGGTTTGACGGGAGGATGCGGCCCATTGCTCCCGTCTATTAAACGTCATGTTGTAATTAACCCCGCGAAGCTTTTCGCTGGCATCGGGGCGCGGATATGACAGAATCGGCCAAGCCTTTTTGAAGTTATGAAAACATTCATCGCACTCATCCCCACTTTCTTTTTCACCCTCAACACTTTACACGCTGCCGCCGCGCCGCCCACGCCGCCCAAGACCGGCCCGGTGGTGGTGCACGAAATTCGCTACACCGGCAAACTCACTGACGATGCCGCCACCTTCACCGCCGCGCTCAAGGTGGAGAGCACCAACACCGTCGCCACCGCGCTCACGCTTTTCCAGGGCGAGCTGGCCATCATCGATCCCAAACTCCCCGCCGGCCTGCGCCTCGCGCGCATCCGCGATGGCTACCAGCTCATCGTCGAGAAACCCGGCCAATACAATCTCACCCTCAACCTTTTGCCGCGCATCACCAAAGACACCAAAACCACCAAGGCCGATCCGTGGCGGCAAATCAATTTCACCGGCCCACCCGCCACCATCGGCGCGCTCACCGCCACCGTCGCCGGCAACGGACAGGAACTCGAGCTGCTCTCCGGCACGCCCCTCCCGCGCGCGGGAAACAAAGCCGCCGTGCAGGGTGCGCTCGGCGCGGACCGCAAAATCTCCCTCCGTTGGCAAACCAAAGTGACCGAACAAGTGCGGCGCGTTTTGTTGACCGCTCAAACCGTTGCCACCATTCATCTCAACCCGACTGTTGCAAAATTCACCACGCAGTTTAACTACGACATCCTCCAAGGCAAACCCACCAACCTCACCGTCGCCCTGCCCGCCGGCCAATCGATTACTAAAGTCGATGGAAAAAATATCAAAAACTGGGCGGTGAATGGCGGCACGTTGACCATCGATTTCGTTCAGGCCGCCGAGAAAACCTACGCCCTCTCGCTGCACTCCGAGCAACCGCTGGCCCAAGCCGCTGCGGACCTCACCCCGCCCGCGCCGTTGGGCGTGGAACGCGAGAGCGGCAGTGTGCAGCTCACCGCCGAGGATGTGACCGTGGAAACCGGCGCGGTGCAGGGCCTCCGCAAAGTCAATGCCGCCGCTGGCCAAGTGGGCGCGTGGCGGTTTTTTGGGCGCGCGCCCTTCGCGCTGCCGGTCACCACCCAGCGCATCGAGCCCGCCGTGGGCGCGCATAGCGCGGTGGATGCCCACCTTTCCGAAACCCGCCTGCGCGTGTACCACCGCGTCATGCTCAAGGTCGCCAAGGCCGGCATTTATTCGCTCACGCTCGGCAACGCCGCCGTGCTCACGGGCACCAACAAATTCACCGTCGCCAATGTCACCAGCGATGGCATCACCGATTGGAAGCTTGACCCTGCCACCGGCCTCATCACGCTCCAGTACAATAGCCGCGTGCTGGGCAATCGCCTCGTCACGGTGGAGCTGGAAAAACCCGCCGACAAATCAAAGACCCACTTCACGTTACTGCCGCTCAACCTCGGCACGCTTGCGAAGGAACCCTTCGCGCTTGATCGCCAAACCACCCGCGTCACTGCGCGCGCTTCCGCCGGCTTGCGGCTCTTGGGCGGCGGATTGCGGGCCGCGCGCGAAACCGCCGCCGGTGCAGCCGAAGCCCTCGCCTTCACCACCACACAACCGAATTGGTCGGTCACCTTTTCCGCCAAACGCCTCGAAGCCATTGTCACTGCCGAGGTCTTCAATCTCGCCACCATCGGCGATGGCCTCCTGCGCGGCAGCGCCACCATTCGGTTTGGGATTGTGAATCAAGGCGTGCAAACGTTTACCGTCCGCGTACCCGGCACAAATGATTGGAAAAACCTAGAGTTCGCCGGAGCGAACATCCGCGCCCGCCAAGCCACCCCCGCCGCGGATGGAAAAACGGTGGATTGGACGCTCACGCTTCAGGAAAAAGCGTGGGACGGCTACACCCTCGTGGTGAGTTACGATAACCAATTTGATAGCAAAGTCGGCAACCTTTCGCTGGGCGTGGCCCAACCGCAGGGCCTCGAGCGCGTCACCGGAACGCTCGCCCTCACCGGCGCATCGAACATCGAGCTGACGCCCAACCCCGCCAAAACCGGACTGCGCCGCCTTGACGCCGGCGAGCTGGACGAAGCCGACCGTGGCGTGATCAATCGTTCCATTTTGTTTGCCTATAAATATGACACCGAACCGACACGCCTGCCCGTGGCCATCAAGCAGCACAGCACCGAGGAAGGCCTCGACGCCGTGGCGGATCGCACCCTGCTCAGCACGCAAATCAATCCCGACGGCCAGCTCATCACGCTCGCCGCGTACACGGTGAAAAACACTAACCGACAATTTATGGGCATCACCCTGCCAAAAAAAGCCACGCTCACGTACACCGGCGTGGACGGCGAATCGGTCACGCCCCGCACCGATGCCGAGGGCAAAGTGCTCGTGCCGTTGCCCTCGCGCCTCAATCGCAATCAAGCCTTTTACGTGGAAATTATGTACACCGAAGAACTCGCCGGCGAAGTGCGCAAACGCGGCGCGCTCGCCAGCCTCGCGCCGGTGGATCTCCGCTTGGAAGCCCCGCGCCCCGACCTCCCACACACCGGCAACGCGTGGCAGGTTTACCTTGATCCCAACTCGCACGAGCTTTTCGATTTCGGCGGCAACATGGTCCCCCAACGCGCCGAGCCTTATCGCTGGGTAAACGTGTGGCGCGATTTCACCCACGTGCTGCGCCGCACCAACTGGGGTTCAGTGGTCGGCTTGCTTGTCTTTTTCGGCATCGCATTGGGTTTGCTGCAACTCGCCCTGCGCAAAGGCCGCAAGGCGCTGTTCATCGGCATCGGCGCTTTGGTCACTTTGTTGGTGGTAAGCGCGATCCTGTTGCCAGCCGTGGCCCGATCCAGTTCCAGAGTGTTCCAAACAGCCGATGGTTATGCGAACGAAGAATCCAGCCGAGGCTGGGATGCGGATGATGAAGCGGAAATCAAAGGCGAAATGATCAGTGGAGAAGAAATGCCCACCGAAACGGCATCGTCGAAACTTTCCCCACCCAAAACACCCACACCACAGCCGGCACCACCAACGAAACCGAGTGTCTCCAGAGCTGGTGGCGATGGCGACCCCACCACCGGATTGCCCGGCGGCGGTGAGGGCGATAAGGGTGGAGGTATGGGCGGCGGCGGCACCACGGGCGGCAGAGGCCCGGGCAATGTTCCGGCTAACACTACTGTGCAAGGCATCCGCGGTGTGCGGCAAACCATCCCGGCCAATGGGCGCGTGTTTTATTTCACCAAAGCAATTCATTCGAGTAAATCGGGCGATGAAGCGATGGTCATCGAGGCGCAAGTGATGGATGCGGATCAACGCAAAGTGCGGCGTGGTTTTTTCCAATTGCTTGCTCTGCTCACCGGTTTGTGGGTGCTGTGGCGGCAATTCCGCGTGCCGGAAAACCGCCACACGCTCGTCATCACCGGCGGCATCGCGATGGCGTACGGCGCGGTGATTTGGGCGTGTTTTCACGAACAATCCGTCCCCCAACTTTTCGCCTACACGCTGTGGACGCTCGGGCTCACGGTGCTGGCGTGGGTGACGTGGTATTTCTGGCCCGCGTGCCAAGCCTGCCAAACTGCACCGACCGAGCCCGCCGAAGATTCTCCCACCGACAATGATAGCAGCAGCACCGGCGGCGCTTCAGGTGGAGCAGCGGCCACGGCGGCGTTGGCGATTTTCCTTGGCTTGCAAAGTACGCTCAGCGCGCAACCCGCCTCGCCCGCAGCCAAGCTCACGCCGGAACAAATCCGAATCATGTTGGTAGACCTGCTCACGCCCAAGGCCACCGGCCCCAAGCGCATTTCGGAAGCGCAGTTGCAGGATCGCAATGGCACGCGCTTTGAGGTGAATGCGGACGCGCCGTTTACCGGCATCGTCACCGGCTTGTTTGCCAACCAACAGAAACGCATCGAGAGCCATTATCAAAATGGCCAATTGCACGGCGTCGAAATCCTGTGGCACGAGAACGGCTCCAAACGCTCCAGCAGCCCGTACGCCAGCGGCAAACTACACGGAACCCAAACTAGTTGGCGGCGCGATGGCACGCGGTCGGGCCAGCAGCTTTATCAAACCGGCAAACTTCACGGCAATCAACTCACGTGGCATCCCAACGAGAAAAAAGCCTCTGAAACCCCGTGGGCCAAAGGCGAACCGCACGGCCTCGCGCGCCAATGGCACGCCAACGGTAAGATCGCCCGCGAAGTGCGCTGGGACGGCGGGCGGCAACTTTCCTTCGATACGTGGGACGCCAAAGGCGTGCGCGCCAACGCGGGCACTAACACCGTCAGTTTGGTTTCCGCCACGTACACGATGACGATCCATCCGAAGGTGGCCGTGGTGGAGGCGGAATTCACGCTGGACGCACGGGCGGACGCACAGGCGTTCACGCTCTTCCGCGAGCATCTCGCCATCGATACCTTCAGCTGCACTCAAGCCGGCGCCACGCTGCGCCGCGCCGGGCCCACGCTGGAAATCAAACTGCCCAATGCCGGTCAAGCCACGGCGAAGGTGAAGTTTCTCATCAAACACACCGGTGACGCCGCCCAACGCGCGCTTGCTTTTGGCATCCCGCCCGCACTGGTCAGTCACGTGGAAGCCACGCTCAACGAGCCGGCCGCTGAAATGGAATTGCCCACCGGTGTGACCGCCAAGACTGATGCTGCCGACAAAACCACCACGCTCACCGGCATCATCGGTGCCAACGATTCGCTGCGGCTCACGTGGAAACCGCGCGTGCAAAAAGCCCGCGAGATTGCCGCTACGGTGTTTGTGAAAAACGCCAGCCACGTCACGTACCAACGCGGCCTCGTGCGCACCCGCACGCAGCTCGATTATCAAGTGACCCAGGGCGAACTGCACCGCGTACGCGTGCAACTGCCGCCCGCCGCCGCCGGCCACAAACTGATGCGCGTCACCGCGCCGCATCTCCGCAACTGGGTAATGGGCGATGGCGATGATGACTCGGTGCTCGTCGCGAATCTCGTCCAACCGGCCACGCAAAACTGGCAACTCGTGCTCGAGCTTGAGCAACCGCTCGCCGCGCCGCCCAATGACGCCGCCGTCACCGTGCCGCATGCGCTGGATGTGAAACGCGAAAACGGATTGGTCGCCCTCCAAGCCGGCGATGACCTCGGCCTCACCGTAGCCCAATCGACAAACCTCGCCAAAAAGAACGCCGAAGATTTCATCGCCGTCGTGAAAGCCGCCAAGCCTTCGCTGGTGTTCAGCTATCTTAATACGTTTACGCTGGCCGCGCACGTGGCCGCCGTACAGCCACGCCTCGAAGCAGAAGTGCGCCAGCATTTTCACGTGGGCGCCAACGCGCTGTGGCTCACCAGTCACGTCAATTATACCATCAAGAAAACCGGTATTTTCAATCTCGCGCTGGCGTTGCCCGAGGGTTATCGCGTGGAGAAAGTGCACGGCGCGAACATCGCCCGCACCAATCTCGTCGATGGTAATCTGGAAATCACACTCAGCCAGCGCACGATAGGCGCGTACGGCCTTCGCGTGGATTTGCAACAGCAACAGCCATTGGCCGACCACGCCGTCGTGACCGTGAGCGGCGTGCATCCCTTGGGTACGCACAAGCTCACCGGCTACGTGGCCGTGGGCAGCGAGCCGGGGCTGGAAGTCACCGCCGGTGTGGCGCAAGGGCTCACAGAAATCCCCGCCGCCGAGTTGCCCAACCGCCAACCCAACGCGCCCATGCACGCCTTCGGCGCGATGCCCTTCACGCTCGGGGCCAATGTGCTGGCGTACAAACACATTGCCACGATGCCCGATGATTCGTTGGGCTGGAGCCTCACAGTGAATACCGCGCGCCGACCGATTTGGGTTACGGCGGAGTTGGTGAATCATTTGAAGGTTAGCGAAACACATCTCGAAGGACGCACGGTGATTCGCTACATCATCAAGAACGCGCCGACGCAGGAATTCCGCATTCGGGTTCCGAAGCAGTTCAAGAATGTGGAGTTCGAAGGCAAAGACATTCGCAGCCGCCAAACGGATCCCGAGGTGGCGAGCGATTGGATCGTGCGTTTGCAAAATAAAACGATGGGCACGTACGACCTCGCGCTCACGTGGGAATGGAAAGACTGGAGCCTCGCGCAGACGAATCAGTTTACCTTCACCGGCCCGCAAGTGCAGGGTGCGCAAATGCCCGCCGGGCAATCGCCGGTGGATCCCACCGTGGAACGCGAGACCGGCTGGGTGACAGTGCAAGTGGCCAACACCACGCCGTTGCAAGTGGAGGAAGCCATCGAGGTGAAAGATCCACTCACGGCAATGGACGCCGCCAACTTGCCCGAGCGCGCGCAAATGGATCCGCCCCCGGCGCTCACATACCAATACCTGCGGCCCGATTGGCAGCTCGCCGTGCGGGTCAACCAATTTGAAACCGCCGCCGTTTTACAAACCACCATCACCCGCGCGCGCTTCACCAGCGTGCTCACGCAGGACGGCCGAATGCTCACGCAAGCGCGTTTGGATGTGGTGAACAACGGCGGGCAAACGATGACGCTCAAGCTGCCCGAAAGCGATGACCGGCTGTGGTCCGCCTTCGTGGCCGGCCAAGCCGTCCGCGCCGCGCGCACGCAAAAAGGCGCGTACCTGCTGCCGCTTGAGCAATCGGAAAACAACGCGGCGTTCACCCTGGAGTTCACCTACGAAAGCAGCACGCCCTTCCCCGATGGCAGTGGCCAAGTGAAACTCGAATCGCCCCGGCTCAATGTCCCGCTGCAGGACGCCCAATGGCAGCTCCACCTCCCGCGCGATTATAAATACTCCGACTTCGAAGGCTCAATGTCCCACACGAAGCGGCATCATAATTATCCGCAACCCATGCGCCAACACTCCGCCAACCGCGTTTCAAAACGCGCAGTAAATGGCCCAATACCCAACGAGGATATGGACCAACGGGCCTACGCCAGCAAAGTCCGCAAAGATGAAAAGGAGAAACGGGACAAACAATCCGAGTTGTTTTCCAGTACACTCAAAAACACGGTCGATAACATCAAGGCCGGCAACGTGGAGGAAGCCAACAAATACTTCGACCAAGCTCGGCGACAAGGCGCGGCCAACTCAAACTCTGACGCTGACCGAAAGAAACTGAAGGATCTGGAAGGGCAAGTTCGCCAACTCCAAGCGCAGAGGTTGAATGAATCGCAGTTTGAATTCAACAATCTCAACGCCGGCCGCTACGCGCTACAAGCCAACCTGCCCAACCAAAAACCAACCGGCCAATCGCAATCCAGCGCCCAACACGCCAGCGACAACGCCAAGGCCGCGCTGGAACAAGTAAAGATGCTGCAGAAATCACAGGAACTCACCGAGCGCACCGTGGCCCCGCTGCACATCACCCTCCCCCGCCACGGTACGGTGCATCAATTCACCCAAAGCCTACAAATGAAACCCAGCGAGCCCATGACCATTGAATTTGAAGCGGTAAACACCGAAGATCCCGATTGGCTGATGGCACTCGGCGCACTTCTGCTCACGCTGGCAGTACTCTACGGATTTGTGAAGCTGGCGCGCGCCGCCCTGCGCAAGCCGGAGGCCAAGAACGCCTAATAATACTTGATGGCCTTTTTAATAACGGCCTTGACGGTTTTACCGTTGTCTGCCGCAGAGGTTCCAGTAGCCATTCCTTTGTATTGAACCGAAGGATTAGAGTAATACGGGATACGCGCCTCGCCAGCATTTTTTTGGTAGCTTAATAAAGTGCGGTAATTTTTGTCGTCCGTTCCTTTAAACCGCCAGCCGAAGGAATAACTGAAAGCTCCGGCGCTGCCACCCTGGTCCTTGGCGTGTGCGCAACCGAGGTTATGGCCGATTTCGTGTGCAAAGGAACGTTGTGGCGCACCCACTGCCGTGACTTTGCAAACGCTGTACGCAGCGCCCTTATTGCCATTGGCCGATCCCAGATGGCCTATCCCCGTGGTGCTGCCACTACTGCTTTTTACAAGCATCGAGACGAGATCTGCCTTATGTTTTGTGCGCCACGAGGCCACCTGACTATCCCCTGCAATTTTACTGATATCAGAACCCAGATTTCCGGAGGACGTGTGGTTAATTTTCTCGGTCGCCACGAGCTTGGCACGCTCACTAACGCCACTATTTTTGAGAGCCTCGTTCACATTACCCACCGCCGCGCCGGCCAGTGACTTAATTCCATTGACCCCGCCTTTTTCCTGCGCCGCCGCATCTGTGTAGAGCACCAAAATATCCAAAGTAGAGGAGGAGGAACTTCCACCAGAACTTCCACCAGAACTTCCACCAGAACTTCCACCAGAACTTC
>JAPKDK010000371.1 GCA_028872645.1 Verrucomicrobiota bacterium | reverse complement strand
TCGACGAGACCTTCACCTCCCCGTGGGAAATGACCGACCCCTGCGGCGAGGACAGCCACTCGCCCGTGCCCGGCTTGGTGCATCGCTATCCCGATCGCGTTTTGTTTTTGGTGACCGATCGCTGCGCCGCCTATTGCCGCTACTGCACCCGCTCGCGGATGGTGAGCAACGCCACCGGTTATGGCTTCCGACCCAACTTCGAACAGCAACTCGATTACATCCGCGAACATCCCGAAGTGCGCGATGTGCTCCTTTCCGGCGGCGACCCGTTGCTGCTCAGTGACGGCAAGCTCCATCTGTTGCTCACCAAACTGCGCGAGATCCCGCACGTCGAATTCATCCGCATCGGCAGCCGCATCCCCATCTTTTTGCCACAACGCATCACGCCCGAACTGTGCGCTATGCTCAAGGAATTCCATCCGCTATTTATTAGTGTACACGCCAATCATCCGCGCGAGCTGACCACCGAAGTGCGCGACGGCCTCGCACGTTTGGCCGATGCCGGCATTCCGCTGGGCAACCAGTCCGTGCTGCTCAAGGGCGTGAACGACGACGAGACCGTGATGAAAGCTCTGCTGCAAAAGCTGCTGATGTGCCGCGTGCGGCCGCTTTATATTTACCAGTGCGACCTCATCAACGGCAGTGCCCATCTGCGCACCAGCGTGCGGCGCGGTCTGGAAATCATGGAAACCCTCCGCGGCCACACCACCGGCTACGCCGTGCCGCAATATGTCATCGACGCCCCCGGCGGCGGCGGGAAGGTTCCCATCGCCCCCAACTACGTCCTCAGCCACAACGCCGACCGCGTCGTCATCCGCAATTTTGAGGGCAAGGTTTTCGAATACCCCGAAGCCTCCGACGGCACCCCGCTCCACCCCCGCCCCGCCTCCATCGAGGAACCGGAATTGGTCTGACCCATGCCTCGCGAATCGCAGGCCGCCAAACGCGAACGCCTTGGCGAGATTATCACGGGGCTTCAGCAAACTTATCCTGATGCCCATTGCGAGTTGAATTATCGCAACCCGCTGCAGCTGATGGTGGCCACGATTCTTTCTGCGCAGTGCACCGACAAACAGGTGAACATCGTCACGCGCGATTTGTTCAAAAAATATCGCAAGGCCGCCGACTACCCCGCGGTGCCGCTGGAGGAATTGCAGAACGACATCCGCCGCATCGGCCTCTTTCGCAATAAGGCCAAGAACATCCAAAACGCCTGCCGCGCACTGGTGGAGCAGCACAAAGGCAAAGTACCGCGGACGATGCCCGAGCTGGTCGCTCTCGCCGGCGTGGGGCGCAAGACGGCGAATGTCATTCTCGGCAACGCCTTTGACATCAACGAAGGCGTGGTGGTGGATACGCACGTAGCGCGCCTCTGTGATCGCCTCAAAATTACTTCCGCCAAAACGCCTGAGAAAATCGAAAAGGACTTGGTAAAACTTGTCCCACGCGAGCACTGGACAATATTCAGCCACTGGATCATCTGGCACGGGCGGCGACGATGTAATGCCCGTAAGCCGGACTGTCCCAACTGTGAAATCCGTGAACTCTGCCCTTCAGCCGCATGAAAGATTGGTTGAGGCTCGATAGCGGCGCGAACACTCCCGCCCACAACATGGCGCTTGATGAGGCGTTATTGGAAAACGCCGCAACCCTTGGCCAGCCTGTCTTGCGTTTTTACGATTGGGCCGAGCCCTGCGCCACTTTCGGGTACTCCCAAAAAATTGCTGCCATCGAAGCTGCCACGGACTTACGTCCGCTCATACGCCGCTGCACCGGGGGAGGGTTGGTGCCTCATGACGGTGACTGGACCTACAGCCTTATCTTCCCGCCCGACCATGAATGGGCCGGACTGACCGCCACTGAAAGTTACCGGCGCATCCACGAACTGCTCCAAACCGCTTTCGCCAAACTCGGCATCCGCGCCACTCTCGCCGATTGCTGCCGCCGCCCGCGCCCCGGCGAATGTTTTGCGGGTCACGAATTGCACGACCTATTGTGGCAAAACAAAAAAATCGCCGGCGCCGCCCAACGCCGCAACCGCTTTGGGCTGTTAATCCAAGGCTCCGTGCAACCACTGGCCGATTGGGCCAAGGAAGATTGGCGGGATTGCTTAAGCCAAGGCGCTCCGCGGCTTGAGACCACGCCCAAGGCCCGCGCCCACGAATTGGCCGGAGCAAAATATTCGCGGGATGAGTTCAACCGGAAACGGTGATTTAACCATAGAA
>JAPKDK010000071.1 GCA_028872645.1 Verrucomicrobiota bacterium | reverse complement strand
CGTGGCTTTCCATTTGCCTTCGGGAACTACGTCCTCGCCTTTGCCTTTGAGGAAATTGATGTAGCCGTGGCTGTCCTCGGTGGAGGGCGTGGGCGCGGCGGAAGCGGGCAGGGCAAGGGCGGCTAAGCTACTGAGGGCCAGAAAATCGCGGCGATTACGTTGGATTGAATCGTGTTTCATGATGTTAAGTGACGCGGCGCAAGGAGGATCGGTTGCTTTAAGTTGCCAAACGCGGCTCGCAGCATTATACTTCGTTTCCGATGACCAAGCACCCTTTTATTTCAGGAGTGGCCTGTGTCTGCCTATTTTTTATAATAGCAGGACTGGTCGGATGTGTCTCGCAAAAAAACACCACGCCGCCGCCCAATGTTCAAAACCATGGCGACGTGCCACCGGCCCCCGGTAGCGCGGCGATTGCGCCTGTATCGCCCATCGAAACCCTCACGCCGCTGCAGTAACCCCGTCGCCTATGGACGCCGTGCAGGAACGGTTGGCGCGCTGGACCGCGCCGGACCAAACGCACCCCCTCGCCAAACGCGAGACCGACCTCGCCGCATTGGTGGACGGCGACAAAACGGCGTGGGAAAGCTACGGCCAACATTACGAAGGCTGGACGATGGAAGACATGGAGCGCCTTCTCGCCGGCGTGCGCGCGGCCCGACGCGAGACGCTTTAAGTTTCACTGGTTCCTATGATTTGGATTGTGCCGACCATCGTGCTTGTCGTGCCGCTGGTGGCGGTTTACTTCCTACTCATTCGGTCGATGGATCGCTATCATCCCGCGCCGTGGTGGGTGCTGGTGTTGTGCCTTGTTTGGGGTGCGGTGGGCGCGGTGGGGATTTCGGTGGTGGGTGATCTGCTCGGGCAAGGGGCCATCAGTTTTGCGATGGAACTCGATTTTGATGATGAACAAGTCTTCAACGCTTCCGCCACCTTCGTGGCACCGCTCGTGGAGGAACCGGCCAAGGCGTTAGGTTTATTATTTATATATTTAATTTCCAGAAAACGCGGGCACGAATCGCTTGGGCCATTGCGCGGCGCGGTATTTGGCGGCATCATCGGATTGGGGTTTACGTTAACCGAAGATATTTTATATATCATCCAAGGCGCAAACAAATCGGGCGGCGCGGGCTTTGTTCAGATATTTTTCCTGCGTACGGTGATGCTTGGGCTGGGGCACGCCACCTTCACGGCGATGACGGGGCTGGGCTTCGGGCTATTCGCCACCATGAAAAGCCGCTGGCGTTGGGCGATGCCGTTGGCGGGGATGACGTTGGGGATGCTGCTGCATTTTGGGCGCAACTTGTTTGGCTCGTACTTGGTGATGGAAGGGTTGGGCGTTTTTCTCATCGTGCTGCTGAATGCGGCGGTGGTTTTGGCGCTGTTCGGGTTGCTCGTGTGGCTGGGCTGGCTCGACCGGCAACGCATCATCGAGGGATTGCAGGGCGTCACCGGTGTGCTCATCACGCCGGCCGAATACGCCGCGGCCACGAGCGGATGGATGCTCTTGCCCGGTTGGAATTTGTTCAACCTTATCGGTTTGCCTGGCGGCTTCCGCGCTGCGCGCCGCAAACAGGCGCACCTCTTTGAACTCGCCTTCCTCCGCCAACGCGCCCGCCACGCGCCCGCGCCAATCCCCAACCAACCCCCCACGCTCGATTCCGAAATCGACTCCCTCATCGCCGAACTCCACACCGCCAACCAACAAGGAACCCGCCTCGCCCTCGAAACGATGAACCCGCCGCCGGTGATACGGGGTTGATTTCCTCCAGCATTGGCGCGACACTTTCGCCACCCAAATTGTGAAACATTCCACTGACCCCACTTCCCGTCGCGCTTTCATTGGCGCTTCCGCTGCGTTGGCGGCTGGCGCTTTGCCGTTGCCGGTTTCTGCTGCTCCTGCCAAGGCCAAGCTGGCCGCTGCACCCAAGGCGCGCACCAAGCTGGCGTTGGCTACGTATTCATATTGGCATTTTACGGCCAAGAAATATCCCATCGAAAAGGTCATCGACCACGCGGCCGATTTGGGCGTGGAGGGCGTGGACGTTTTGCATATGCAAATGGCCGAGGAAAAACCGGCGTACTTGCGCAAGCTCAAGCGGCACGCGTTTCTCAATGGCGTGGGGTTGGTGGGCTTGTCCATTCATCAAGGCTTTGTGAAAACCAAAGCGGCGGATCGCCAAAAGAATATTGATCACACCGTCCATTGTATGGAGCTGGCGCACGAGCTGGGCATTCCGTGCATTCGGCTGAACACCGGCCGCTGGCGCACGATTTCTTTTGATGAATTGATGGCCAACCGCGGCATCGAGCCGGTGCCGGCGGGGCACACGGAGGAGGAGGCCTTCAAATGGTGCATCGATTCCATCCAGAAACTCATCCCCGTCGCCGAAAAGCTGGGCGTGCATATGGCGCTGGAAAATCACTGGGGCCTCGCGCGCACGCCGGAAGGTTTGCTGCGCATCGTGAAAGCCATCCCCTCGCCGTGGCTGGGCGTGCTGATGGACACCGGAAATTTTCTGGAAAATCCATACAAGAAACTGGAGATGATCGCCTCGCGCACCACCTTCGTTCAGGCGAAGACGTATTACGGCGGCGGCGAATGGTACTCGTTGGATTTGGATTACCAACGCATCGCCAAAATGTTGGCCAAAGAAAACTATCGCGGCTATGTGTCCATCGAATTCGAGGGCAAAGAAAACCCACAAACCGCCGTGCCCAAGAGCGTGGCAATGATGCGCAAGGCGTTCGGAGTCTAATGATGCGAAGGCTTGCTGGCATTGCTGGAATGCTGCTGGCAGCGGGCTGCGGACAAGATGCCCCACCGCCCGCCAAGCCTGCGGGGCCGTCGGCAACCGGCGTGGTGCCCGCGGCGCAAGTGCAGAAACAGGCGGATGGCTTGTTTTATCGGGCGGGCAAGGTGCATCCTTTTACCGGCCGAACGGAGGCCACCCACACCAATGGTGTGCAGCGCGGTAAGTTTGAGTTTCACGCGGGTCGGCCCGAAGGGGTGTGGCGGGAATGGCATCCCAACGGCAAACCGCGCCGGAAGGTGGTTTATACATTAGGCAAATTACACGGTGAATTTGTGGAATGGCACGCGAACGGTCGCGTAAAAAGCCGCGCGACATTTGCCGAGGACAACCCCCACGGTGACTGGAACGAATGGGACGCCACCGGCCTGCACGCGGTACAGCGCAAGTATCAGCACGGGCTGATGGTGAGCGAGGTGATGCCGGTGGAACTGATGCAGCGCGTGAGCCTCATCACGCAACTTCGAGCGCGCTTTGATCGGCTCGTGTGGCAACGTGAAGTGGACGCGCAACGTTTTCACGAAACGCTGGTGGCCGCCTGGGATGCTCTGCGTGCGGCCAAGGATAAATTTTCGGTGTTGGAGAAATTTCAGTTCGGCTCATTGGAGATTGGGCCATCTCAAAAAATGAATCCCCCAGCTTGGGGAATATGGCTCAAGGCCCGTCAGACGGAAGGTTGGGAACTTCAAGGCACCCATTGGCGGCACGAACAATTCACGTTTCAAGATAAAAAGGCGGTCTCGAAATATTCATTCACCGTGCGCGCCCGCAACGGACAGCGTCGGGTGGTCCTGCGCGGATTGCTGGCAATTCACTGGACGGAAGCGCAGGACGCGCAGGAGCGGTTTCTGCCCGGTAGCATGAAGGTGAGCGAATTGCGCCGCGAAGAACGCGAGGGCGCGCCGGAGTTTGCGGAACAGCCTGCCCCGCGGGGTGGGGGGCCGGTGTTGGTGCAGGACCTCGATCTTGACGGTCTGCCGGAAATCATTTTTCCCGCCGCCAATGCGGTGCATTGGAATCGGGGCGGATGGAAATTTGAGGCAGGGAAATTGTGCGCGGTGTTTCCCGAGCGCTTGACGGCGGCGGTGTTGGCGGATTTCACGGGCGATGGCGTGGCGGATTTGCTAGGGGTACCCGTCGGAGGTGCGCCGTGGCTGTGGGCGGGCACTGGCAAAGGGAAATTTAATAAGCCCACGCGCGCAATCACGAGCGGGGAGGAATGGCACGGTGCGAGCGCTTGTGCAGCGGGCGATGTGGATGGCGATGGCGATCTCGATGTGTGGATCACAAATCACAAGCCGCCCTTCGTGGATGGCCAGTTTCCGTTACCCTATTTCGATGCCAACGACGGTCATCCCTCGCGCCTGTTGTTAAACGGAGGCACGGGAAAATTCACCGAAGCTATCGCGCCGGGTTTGCGCAAACTGCGCCGTACGCTCAGCAGTTCGTGGGTGGATCTCGATGGTGATGGCGATTTGGATTTGCTGAACGTGGCCGGCTTCGGCGGGCTCGACCATTACGCCAATGATGGCCGGGGGGGATTTACGGACCTCAACGGCACGATCGGCAACGCGCGTTATGGGTTTGGGCAAGGCCACACGGTGGGCGATTTCAATGGCGATGGGCTGCCGGATGTGTTCATGGCGGGGGTGGATTCCGCGGCTGCACGGCGATTGTCTCAGATGAAGCTCGGCCATAAATCATTGCAGGAATTCCAAGTGCGCCGGACGATGATGGGCGGCGGAAACCGTTTGTTTCTCGGTAGCGCCAAGGGATTGAAATTTAAACAATCCAAATCCGGAGTAATCGAGCGCACCGGTTGGGCCGGCGGTGTTAGCGGGGCGGATTTTGATCTCGATGGCGATCGTGATATTTTTGTGGCCACGGGTTTTTCCAGTCGCCGCACCGCGGAGGATTACGACAGCATTTTTTGGCGGCATGATATTTACACACAAAACAATCAACCCGATGTTGCATTGGCGGCGCACTTCAAAGAAGTGATGGGGCCGGTGCGCGAAAACCTTTCGTGGCACGGTTTTCAGCCAAACGCATTGCTGCTCAATGACGGCCAAGGGGGTTGGCGCGAGGTGGGGTTTTTATTGGGTGCGGGCAGTCAGCGTGATGGTCGCAGTGTGGTAACGGCGGATTTTGATGCGGATGGTCGACCGGATATTTTGATTACTGAACGACATTGGGATTTCAAAACGGGACTGGCTTTGCCCCACATCCGGCTTCTGGCCAATCGCTTGGAACCTGAGGGGGGCTGGATTGGCGCGCATTTGCGTGGTGCTCCCGGGAGGTCGCCGGTGGGTGCGGTGGTGACAGCGCGCGCGGGCAAAAGAGTTTGGCGCCATTGGGTATTGACGGGCGATTCGCTGGCGGCACAGCATCCGTTTACGGCGCATTTCGGATTTGGAAAAATGGAGGCGGTGGACTCGCTCGAAGTGCGCTGGCCTGATGGCCGCGTGACGCGTTTGGCCAAACCGCCTGCGGGGAAATATCATATTCTTTCAGCCGCGCAGGCGAAGCTTGAAAAAACCTCCAAAGGGCAGTAGACACGCCGCATGAAATCAACCCTTTCGACGTGTTTCCTGTTTGTACTGGTCGGCATTCCCGGCGTGTTGGTCGCGGCTGAATCCACCAACGCCCCGCCCAAGGGCGTCCACACTGTCAAAGCTGACGCGTTCAAAGTGGAGGTGAAATTCACCGGCGCATTCAGCCCATCACAATCAACGCCTATTAAACTGCGCCTTAAAACGTGGACGGATCTCACCGTGAAAAGCGTTGTTGCTCATGGTGAGGTAGTGGGCGAAGGCACAGTATTGGTTGAGTTTGAAACGGAAAAACTCGACCGCCGCATCACGGACAGCAAGCGCACGCTGGAAGCGGCTCGTCTGGATCTCGCGCTGGCGAATGCGGAGCATCAGTTTGCCGTCAAGAGTGCCGAGCTGGATCGCAGCAGCGCGCAGCTCGCCTTCAAACGGCTGGGAGAAGACCTTAAACATTTTCAGGAACACGTGAAAGAGTTTAACGTGAAATCCACACATCAGAATTACTCTTCCTACTCCAACTCGCTCGCATATGCGGAGGAGGAACTCAAGCAGCTCAAAAAAATGTACGAAGCGGATGACCTCACTGAAGAGACGGAGGAGATCATCATCCAACGCGCGCTGAACACCGTGAACCGCGCGCGCTTCTCGCTGGAACGTGCGGAGCTTTCGCGGCTTGCCTCGTTGAAATTCGGCTTGCCCCGCGAAGGGGAGGATCGCGCTACTACCCAAGTGCGCTCCCAGCTTTCGAAGGAACGCCTTAAGGCCACCTTTGAAACCTCTACCCAACGCCGCGAACTTTCCATCCAGCAAAAACGATTGGACTTTGATAAAGCCGGCAAAGCGCACGCCAAGTTGGAGGCCGATCGCAAACTGCTCGACGTGAAAGCCCCCGCCAATGGCGTGGTGTACTACGGTGAATTTATTAACGGCCTGTGGACTGGTCGCAAACATCTCGCTGCCAAGCTGCGCGCCAGCGGCAAAGTGATGCCTAACGAAACCTTCATGACGGTGGTATCGCCACGGCCACTCATCATCAGCGGCAGCGTGGGCGAAAAGGATTTGCGCCAACTCAACCTTGGCACCCGCGGTTGGGCCACGCCCACCGCCGCGCCCGAGCAGCGCATCCCCGTTACCGTCACCGTCGTTAGCCGCGTGCCCAGCGCACCTGGTAAATTTGTCATCACCCTCGCCGCCAGCCTCGGCGCAGCCCACGGCTATCTTGCCCCTGGTATGGGCTGCGCGGTGAAATTGGAAATATATTCCAAAGCCAAGGCCCTCACCGTGCCCTCCGCCGCCTTGCATTACGGGGCGGATCAAAAGCCCTACGTGAAAGTGGTGACCGGTGAGACCACGGAAAACAAAGCAGTCCAACTCGGTCGCACTGCCAACGGTAAAACTGAAATCACCGGCGGCCTCAAAACCGGAGATCAGGTGAAGGTTAATTAACGGAAGGGAACCCCGTGAACCGATTTTCCATACTCACCCTCCTCAGCCTTGCAGCCGCGTTGTTTTTGCCGGCGGCCAATCCTGTGCCCGTTCCCAAACTCGACAACGTGCCGCCGGTGCCACGCGCGAACTTGGAGGAATCCATCGAGCGCGGCGTGTATTTCCTTTTGGAAAAACAAAACAAAGACGGCTCCTGGGGCAGCCCGCGCAACACCAAAGGGCTAAATATTTATGCGCCTGGTTTTCAGAGCCATTATGCTTTTCGGTTGGCGGTTACCGCGCTCTGCACCTCGGCCCTCATCGAGACGGGTGGCAACACTCTCCAAACGCGCTCCGCACTGAAGGATTCAGAGGCCTATTTGCTGGAGCATCTGCCCAAGCTGCGCCGCGCCAATGCCACGGCGATGTACAACGTGTGGGCGCACGGTTATGGGTTGCAGGCGTTGGTGCGGCTGCGCGCCCTGTCGAAGGATGATCCGTTGAAAATCAAAAAGATCGACGCGCTCATCACGCAGCAGTTTGGCCGATTGGATGCCTATGAATCAGTCGACGGCGGCTGGGGCTATTACGACATGCGTTTGGGCACGAAGAAACCGGCGAGCAGTTCCATCTCGTTTGTGAACGCCACGGTTTTGGTCGCCTTCCATGAAACCAAGATGGCCGGCATTGAGCCGCCTAAAAAACTGGTGACCCGGGCCCTCGCCGCGCTCAAGCGCCAGCACCTTCCCGACGGCAGTTTTCTTTATGGTGAGTATTTGAAAAACTCACCGCGGCGCGGCATCAATCGCCCCGGCGGTAGCCTCGGCCGTTCACAGGCGGGCAACATCGCGCTGCGTCTTTGGGGGGATAAAAAAATCACAGACAAGGTGATGGTCGACTGGCTCGACCGCCTTTACGCCCGCAATGATTGGCTCGGCATTGGCCGCAAACGCCCGCGCCCGCATGAGGCGTGGTTTCAGGTGGCCGGTTATTTTTATTACTATGGCCATTACTATGGCGCGTTATGTCTTGATCACGTGCCTGCCGCCGAGCGTCCGCGCCTGCAGGATCACATGGCCACCATCATTATGAAATATCAGGAGAAAGATGGTAGCTGGTGGGATTTTCCTTTTTACGATTATCACCAGCAATACGGCACCGCCATGGCGTTGATGACGCTGCAGCGCTGCCTGAAAACCAAACCGGCAAACTCGCCTAAGGCACCAGCGGTCCCTGATAAGTAAGTTTGAAGCGCCCGCCCACCGTTAGCCCTCTGTTCAACAGTGATTTGAGAATGATGATGCCGCTGCTTCGTGTGCATCCGATCACATAAAAAAACCGTGGGGGGCGACGGTCAAAATTTTCGATTTGCTCGGGAGATGTTTCAACGGAGCAAAATTATTGTATCCAAAAATGGAGGTGTTGCGTATGATTCGGTGATGCGTGCATTGATTATTTTTATGGTGCTGTGGGCCGGATTGTTGTCGGCGCAGACACGGCAGAAAGGTGCTGGCGGATTCGGCCAGCGGATGGATGCCAACGGCGATGGCAAAATTTCGCCTGAGGAATTTCCCGGGCCAAAAAATTTCTTCGACCAGTTTGACGCGGACAAAAACGGATTTCTCTCCGCCGCCGAGCGCGAGGCCATGCGTCGTGCGCGAATGCAACAGGGCGGTCGACGTCCCGGACAGGGTGGCGGAGGCGCTGGACAACAGGAATTATTTCGCGCGCTGGATTTGAATACCGATCAAAAACTATCCGCAAAGGAATGGGGAGTGCTGTTGCAGGCGGCGGATTTCAAAAAGGCTGATTCCCAAGCCGATGGCCACGTGACATCGGAGGAATGGATGCACTTTTTCGGGCAAGGCCAGCGGCCTGCTCGCGGGGGTGGTGAAGGTGGTGGTGCGCAAGTGGGAGCGCTTGCGCCCAAGGTTTCCGCGCAATTCATGGCGGGTGATCGCGCGCTGGATTTTTCAAAAATTAAACGCCACACCGTGGTAGTGTTCGGCTCGTACACGTGAGGCCCTTTCTCGCGGGAGGCCGGGCGCCTCCAGAAATCGTACGAAACCTATGGCAAGCAGGCTGATTTTTATTGGGTCTACATTCGCGAGGCGCACCCCACTGATTCCAGCCGGCCCGCGCGCCATGTGCAGATAGAACAGCCTAAGACATTTCTGGCCCGCAAAGATGTGGCTACGGCGTGTTCAGTCGGCTTGAAACTTTCCATCCCGCTCTTGGTAGATGATATCGACAACACCGTCATGCGCGCCTTCGATGGGTTTCCGGACCGGCTCTATATCATAGGCCCCGATGCGCGCATTGCCTTTCAGGGTGGCCGAGGTCCGCGTGGATTTAGCGTGGATGAAATGGAAACCGCATTGAAAAAACTGCTGGTCGCGAAATCAACCCCCGCCAAGGATTGACTGCACCGGCGCGTGGGGTAACATCGCAGCATGTTCAAGCTGCTAATTCTTTTGCCCGCGATTGCGTTGATGATGGGCTGTGCAATCTCCATTCATTCCATCAACAATCCAATCGCCGAACCCGATGCCACGGAGGTGCGCGATGCGTGGTTCGAGGCATTGGATCTCGCGAATCCGGATTTGCACGATTCACTTTTGGTGGCGCTGCATTTGAGTCGGCAAACGGGCGCGGAAGTGTTTGTGCGCCGCCTCGAAATCGAAGGTGCGAAAACGCCGCCTCAACGCTATCGCGTGTCCGCCGAGCGCGGCAGCTCGGATAATGTGGTGGGTGTGAACTTCGCCACGCGCGAATTTCTCTTTGACCACTACCTGCCCACCGATGGCCCCTCAATGCAGGACATTCGCACCCGCCTCCAAAACGCCGTGCGCATTCGCCGCATCAAACGCGACCTCGGTATTTTTGGAGACCAGTAGAAATTGGTGCGCGAGAGAGGACTCGAACCTCCACCCCTTGCGAGACTGGATCCTAAATCCAGCGCGTCTACCAATTCCGCCACTCGCGCGTGCGGGCATCGTCCGGTAAATGCGCGTGTGGGTCAAAGGGCTTTTTCATTGCCGCGCGTGCTAATTGAAGAAGGTAACGGTATGATACAATCGGCTGACTGAGGTAAACACGCGGCAATCGATATTCAGCATCTAGAGAACGAAAGTGAAAGTCTGAGTGAAGGCTGAGGCTAAAAAATGCGAATGTTGGAGAGAGTAATGACGAGACCTTCTGCGTTTCTCACTCTCCGGCTGGCATTAAGATCAACCATGCCGTTGCTCATTTCACTCTTACTTATTTTGTTTAGAGTTTCGCTTACCCTTTTCATTCAGTTCATTATTTCATCCTACTCGCACATTGTTACGCTTTTTTTGACAGTCTGGCCAATTAGTCATGCTCTATTTTGCATTTAGGCAACGCCTTTTTGAGGGCCTCAATGGCTTCCCGAGAAATCGGATTGTCCATGAGATTCATCCATTCCAGCGATTTCAACCCTAAAAGCGGGGACGTATCCTTGATGCGGTTGCTGTTCAAGGCCAGAACCCTCAGTTTCGTCAATCCCTTTAATGAGGAAAGATTGCTGACTTTATTGCCGCTCGCATTCAACTCTTCCAACGAATCCAAGCCCGACAAGGCAGAAAAATCTTTAAGCCCGCATTCGTTGACTTGGAGATGCCACAACTTGGTCAGTTTCGCCAGGGGCGCCGGGTCGGAGATATCACCGCCGGCAAAGTCCAGTCTCTCCAGGTTTGTCAGTTCACCCACCAAGGTAATGTCCACCACAGGCCTGGCCACTTCGTAAACCGACAATCTTTTAACCTTCTGATAATCTGCTTGGGTTAATTCGCCCTCAGGTTTTTTTAGTTCCATGCGGATAGCTTCCTCAATGGGACTAATATCCCCTTTCCCACATCCCGAGAATAACAAGCCTAAAAGAAGCAACGAGAAGGGTTTTACTATTATATTCATATTAATTAATTTTGACCGGCCAAGTTTTCCAATCGACTCTCACGGAGGCCAGGACTCCAAATGATTCTCAATACCGCAAACTCCAGGTTTGCAAATGATTCTGATTGCCTCCGTCGTTGTTCGGTTCATGCCCTTTCCCCGCCGAGGAATCCCAACCATCTACCTGGCCCCATGGATCGCCATTCACCCATTCCCATCCACCCTTGGGATCACCCTCGTTCGGACCACCGTTGGGCTGATGACCACCAAGCCAAAGCCATGATCTGAATCCCGGTATCGCAATTATTTTGGTCCATTCCGCCTGGCTTGTTACCGTCGCCAGATGCCCTCCCTGCGCAACTGCGTCATCTCGTGCTTCAAACCAAGTGAAACGGACTTCAATAATCGCAAATGTCCCACCCTTTTCAAGGATGTATCCATCGAGTTTATTGTGTCCGTTGTAATCATCCCAACCTGCAGGCATAAGAAGGGTCCCACCACCACCTGCTCCACAGCCAATCAGACCCGTGCTAGCTTTGCCTAAAGTAACACCGCCGGAGGAATTAATGTGGCCCTTTACCGTTTTCCCTGATGACCCCAGATCAGCATCAGTGGCCTGCATGGCGCTGCCATCGGCACGCACGAGCTGGCCCTGCGACTTATTCAAGCCGGACATGGCATTATCGGGAATCGGATTCTCATCCGCGCCCGACCAATGGGCGGAGGCCAAGTCGCAGGCGGAAAGATTACGCGTGGTTGCCAGAACTGTGGAAGGTCGACCGGTGTCCGCGCCCACTGACAGCAGATAACTGGTTGCCCCGGCTCCGATGAGCCGATTATTGAGTGTGTTGTATTGGCTCCATTGTTTCTGCGCCTCCTCATTGGCCGCTTCCCTTTCCGCATCGCAAGGCGACCACAATATTTTGCAGGTTTGCAATTCGCTCTTCATCGCGGCGGTGGAGTAGATGGAGCCCAGTTCTTCCTTATAGTTTCCGCCAAAGTGGTTGCTTACCTGCCTAGAGGTGAGCTGCCAAGGCAACCGTTGGTCGTTGTCGTGGGAAAACCCGATAAGAGCCTTGCCAATCTGCGCAAGATTGTTCACGCATTTGACCCGAGCCGCTTTCGCTTTCGCTCGTGCCAGTG
>JAPKDK010000070.1 GCA_028872645.1 Verrucomicrobiota bacterium | reverse complement strand
ACAAGCTCTATGCCATCAAGACCGATTCCAAAGGCCTAGCCAAAAGCCCGTGGCCCATGCGCGGGCAGAATCCTCTCCACACAGGGCGAGCAAAGTAGGCCAACCGCCGCCCAAACCAACCCCGATTATGTTGGGGGAGTGATTTCTTTATGGGTTTTGCTTTATCCGGTAATTGTAGCTTGCGCGTGGCAGGTGTTAAGAGCGGCGCAACCTGCGGAACTCCTGCGCATCTTTAATTGCGCTTAGGTAAAGGCGCGTGCTAGGCGAGGATTTTCCAAAGTGCGCCGAGGAAGGCGATGAGCGTTAGGGATGCAGCACCGGCGAGCATTGTTTCGAGCTTTTTGCTGTCGGGTGCGGCAGTGGATTGCGCGGAATTTGTGTCACCTGCGTGAAGTTCACGCGGGCTTTTGAAATCTCCGTTGGTTTTCCCTGAAATATCGTTGTTTTCACTCATGCCGACGTATACAGCATAGCCCGTGCCAAGGGAGATGTTGTTAGGTGTTTGTGGATAAGATTTTGAGCTACCGTCTGCGTGCGGATAAGTTTTGCTCGGACGATTTTACCTATGATTTATCCTCCGGGCATGGCGACTCAAGTAATTGCCGTGGCCAACCAAAAGGGAGGGGTTGGGAAAACCACAACATCAATCAACCTTTCGGCTTGTTTGGCAAATCAAGGGCAGCGTGTGCTTCTCTTGGATCTCGATCCGCAGGCGAATGCCACGAGCGGTGTGGGCGTGGAGAAGCGCGTGGGCGGCAGCGCGTATCCAGTGCTCGTCGGCGATGCGTTGCTGACGGATCAAATCGTGCGCACGCAGTATGAGAATCTTTCGGTGATTCCCAGTGAGGTGGATTTGTGCGGGGCGGAGATTGATCTGCCGCGGATGGACGATCATTTGCACCAGCTGCAGGGCGCGCTGGATTCGGTGAAGATGGCGAATGTGTATGACGTGATTTTGATCGACTGCCCGCCCTCGCTTGGCTCACTGACACTTAATGCCTTTGCGGCGGCGGACAGTATTTTGGTGCCGCTGCAGTGCGAGTACTACGCGCTGGAGGGGATTTCGATGGTTACTCGTGTGATCAATCAAGTGCGCGACACGGGCGATAATCCGGACCTGCATATTTTGGGCATCGTGATGACGATGTACGATGGGCGCACGCGGCTATCGCAACAGGTGCTCGAAGAAGTGCGCGAACATTTTTCGGAGTTAATTTTCGAAACCACCATCCCACGCGCCACGCGTTTGGCGGAAGCGCCGAGCCACGGGATGCCGGCACTGTACTATGATCCCGACGGCTTGGGCACGGCGGCTTACGATGTGCTCGCGGTGGAGGTGATGCAGCGACTCAAGGCCGCCGAGGCGCCGCCGGTGAATGTGGTGGAAGCGGCGACCCTGCAAAATCCGGAGCCATTACAAAATCAGGCTTGAAGCGCGCGGAGCGTTTGCCGACACTCTGCCCGCGCTTCACGGGCCGGTGAATCCTTTTTTGATTAACCGCCGGTGTGGTGTGTTTATTTGTCTAACACTTTTTTAAATGGCCAAGCTAAGAGTAGAAATGGAGATCGAACGGGCAACGATGGAGTTGCCCGACACGAAAACGCTGCGCCTGAAATGGCCCGAAGATTATGAGATGGATTTCCTCACGGGCCAGTTCATCACCGTCTATTGGCCGCACAAGCAAAAGTACAAACGCGCCTACTCGCTCTCGAGCAGCGCGCTGGATCGCGGCCATTTTGAGATCACCATCAAGCGCGATGGCAAGATGGGCACCAGCCTCGTGGATTGGGCGGAGGAGGGCGACTCGCTGTGGGTCATCGAACCGACGGGCAAATTTCTGCCGGTATTGGATCCGCCGGATAAACATCTCATCTGCATCGCTGGGGGTTCCGGCGTAACGCCGTTCCGAGGCTTTGTGCGCGAGGCGACTCGACTAAAGTTAGCCACAAAAATTACCGTGCTCTATTCCGTGCGCACGACGCACGATGTGATTTTTGATGAAGAGTTTCGCGAGCTCGAAAAGGAGAATCCAAATTTTGAATTTCTCGTCACCTGCACCCGCTTGGCGGAAAACGATCCGTGGGAAGGTCGACGCGGTCGCATTGATCCCGCATGGGTGAAAGAGCAGGTTGGTGATTTGGAGAACACAATCTTCTACGCGTGCGGCCCGAACGCGCTCGTGGATTTTTCCACCAGCCTCGTGCGCGACGGCCTTGGCGTGGGCAAAGATCAAATGATGATCGAGAAGTGGGGTTAACCCATCGGATTAAATTGCCATGCCAAAGCGTACGCCACTCTATCAGCAACACCTTGGGCTTGGCGCGCGTTGCATTGATTTTGGCGGCTGGGAGATGCCCGTGCAATACACGGGCATCGTCGCCGAACATCTAGCCGTGCGCGCGTCGGCGGGGGTATTCGATATTTCCCACATGGGTGAAATCTGGGTGGGCGGTGCGTACGCCTCAGAGTTTCTCAACCAAACGCTGACCAATGACATCGGGTTGCTCGCCGTGGGCGAGAGCCAGTACACGCTGATGTGCAACGAGGCGGGCGGGGTGATCGATGATCTTTATGTGTACCGCATCGCGAGTGAGGCGTTTTTGCTGATGGTGAACGCCACGCGCATCAGCGCGGACCTCCATTGGCTGGAATTTCAGGCGAGTAATCACGGCGAGGATCGTTCGGTGAAGGTGGGAAATCAATCGGAGCAAACCGGTGCCATCGCCGTGCAAGGCCCGAATGCGCTTTTGTTTATTGACGAGCTGCTTCACGGCGATGGTCTCATCCGTGCCGGTCGCCCCAGCGAACTCGTGAAAAACCAAGTGGACGCGTGGCCTTTCGGCACCGGTGAAGTATACGTGGCGCGCACAGGTTACACCGGCGAAGAGGGCTTCGAAATCATCGCGCCCAACGAACAGCTCGTTGCGCTTTGGGATGCTGTGCTGGACATCGGCCAACCCCACGGCATCGTGCCCGCCGGCCTTGGTGCGCGCGATACGTTGCGGTTGGAGATGGGCTATCCGCTTTACGGGCACGAACTGAGTGAGGGGCTTTCGCCCATCGAGGCGGGGCTCGGTTATTTTGTAAAGGTGGACAAAGGCGAATTCACCGGCCGCAGCGCGTTGATGAAACAAAAGGATGAACGCCCGAAAAAGAAAATCGTGGCCTTCAAAATGAATGGCAAATGTCCGCCACCACGCCAAGGTTACGAAGTGTACAACAATCTCGAAGCCAGAAAAGATGTGTGGTCCGTTGCCAACGCAGGCCTCAAGCCGCAGGAAACGGATCCGGTTATCGGCGTGGTCACGAGCGGTACGCAAAGCCCCTCGCTCAAATGTGGCATCGGGATGGCACACGTGCACATCGACCGCGCGCAAGTGGGCACTGCCATTGATGTTTCCATTCGTGGCAAACGTTACCCCGCGACCGTCTGCAAAAAACCTTTATACAAAAAACAATGAGCACTATTCCTGACAATCTGAAATACGCCAAGAGCCACGAATGGGTTCGCATCGAGGATGGCACCGCCACCATCGGCATCACCGACCACGCGCAAGCGGAACTGACCGACGTAGTCTTCGTCGAGCTGCCCGAAGCCGGTCGCGTGCTCGCCGCGGGCGACAACTGCGCCGTGGTCGAATCCGTAAAAACCGCCAGCGACCTCTACGCGCCCGTGGGCGGTACGGTACTGGAAATCAATGCCGCGCTCGCGGACACTCCTGAATTGGCCAATGACAGCCCCTTCGACGAAGGCTGGTTTTTTAAACTGCAACTCAACGGCGAACCCGACACTGCCCACTTGCTCGATGCCGTCGGCTACGCCGCTCAAATCGGCGAGGCCTGAAATGCGGGCGCTTCTCGCCACTCTTTGGTTTGTAGTTAGCGTAAATGCGGCGCCGGATCTCGTCCTGCGTAATGGCTTGATTTATGACGGCACCGGCCGCGCGCCGTTCAAAGGCGACGTCGCCATTAAGGATGGCCGCATCATCGCCGTCGGCAATGTGGCCCGTGCCGGTGCCCCGGGAAAAGTCATCGATGCCAACGGCCTCGCCATCGCGCCCGGTTTCATCGACGTTCACACTCACGCCGAGAATATCGTTTACCATCCGAAGGCCGAAAACTTTCTGCGAATGGGCGTCACCACTTTGGTGCTCGGCAACTGCGGTTCCTCGAAGCTCAATCTCGGCGAGTTTTACATCAAGCTTGAGGAGAACGGATTCTCCCCCAACATCGCCAGCCTCATCGGCCACGGAACCGTGCGCGGCCAAGTGATGGGCGGCTCCCTTCGTCGCCCGCCCACCGCCACCGAGTTGGCCGCGATGCAAAAACACATCGACCAGGCGATGCGCGACGGAGCACTCGGAATGTCCACCGGTCTCATTTATTTGCCCGGCGTTTTTGCGCGCACCGATGAGTTGGTGGCCCTGTCAAAAACCGTCGCCGCTCACGGCGGTATTTACGCGAGCCATATGCGGAGCGAAGGCACGAATATTTTTAACGCCATCGACGAAGTCTGCACCATCGCTGAGCAAGCCAAACTGCCCGCACACATTTCGCATCTCAAACTCGCGGGTCGTCCAATGTGGGGCAAGCACCCGCAACTGCTCGCGCGGCTTGATCAAGCCCGCGCCGAAGGTATCCGCCTCACGCACGATCAATACGCCTACACCGCATCGAGCACGAGCTTACATCAGTTGCTGCCCGACGCGCTAATCGTTGGCGGCGCAAAAGCATTTTCACAACGCATCAAAAGCGCCAAGACCCATCGCGAAACCGTAGCGTGGATGAAGGATCGACTGCACCGCCGCCAGCGGGAAGATTATTCCTACGCCGTCATCGCCTATCACAAAAAAGACAAACGCTTCAACGGCCTTAACGTCAAAGAAGCCGCCAAACTGTGTTACGGTGAGGACGATCTCGACCACCAAATCATGCTTATCTTTGAAGTGGAAACAAACGGCGGCGCAAGCGCGGTGTTCCACGGAATGCACGAGGACGACGCGCGCGCATTCCTGCGCCACCCGCACACGATGTTTGCCAGCGACAGCAGCGTGCGCGCCTTCGAAGTGGGCGTGCCGCACCCGCGTGGCTACGGCAACGCCGCCCGCTTCCTCGCCCGCTACGCGCGCGACCAAAAACAACTCAAGCTCGAAGAAGCCATCCGCAAACTCACCAGCCTCCCCGCGCGCACTTTTCAACTCAAGGGCAGGGGAGAAATCCGCCCCGGCTTCGCCGCCGACCTCGTCGTCTTCGACCCCGCAAAAATCCAAGACAACGCCACTTTCAAAGCCCCGCACCAATACGCCACCGGCTTCCGCTTGGTTTTAGTAAATGGAAAGGTAGTCGTGGAAAACGACAAACACAACGCCGCCGGCCCCGGCCAAGTTATTCGGCGTGGGAAGTAGCCAAAAAATCGGCGATGTGTAGGACTTGGATTTTTGGGTTGGATTTTTTTAGGCCGGCTTGGATTTGGAGGATGCAGCCGGGGTTGGTGGTCACCACGATCTCGGCGCCGGTGGCGAGGATGTTTTTGATCTTTCGTTGTTGGAGGCGCGCGGCCATTTCCGGCTCGGTGAGGTTGTAGCTTCCGGCGCTGCCGCAGCACACGTCGGCTTCGTTTAACTCGACAAATTTTTCCCCCGCCATCGCCCGCACCAAAGCTCTCGGCTCCAGTGTGATGCCTTGTGGATGCGCCAAATGACACGCATCATGATAAGTCACTTTGCAATCCAGCTTTTGATTTCTGCCTCCTGTCTCTTGAGAAATCCACTCGGTTAAATCTTTAACCTTGGCGCTGAAGGCAATCGCGCGTTCGACCCATTCGGGATCGTCGGCGAGGAGTTGGCCGTATTCCTTCAAGGTGCTGCCGCAGCCGGCGGCGTTGATGATGATGGCTCCGAGGTTTTGTGATTCGAAGGCGGCGATGTTGCGGCGGGCGCAAGCGCGGGCTTTGGCGAGCTGGCCGCTATGCGCGTAGAGTGCGCCGCAGCAGGATTGGCCTTCGGGGCAGTGCACGTCCCAGCCATCTTGATTGAGCAATTGCACGGTGGCTTCGTTGGTGCGGGCGAACATCACCTGCATCACGCAGCCCTCGATGAAGCCTACTTGCCCGCTTGCGGGTTGGGCGGGGGCGGGATTTTGTTTTTGGGTTCTCGATGCGGGAGAATGTTCGGGGACCAACTCCAACGCCTCGCGCGCCATTCGAGGGGCGAGCCAAATGAAGGGTCGTCGCTTCATGAGTCTGCCAAAAAACAAAGCTAATTTTAACCGGCGAGGGAAGGGGAACACTTGCTCGATGGCGATGCGGCGCAGAAGAGTTTGGAACCATCCGCGCCGGTGGTGGTGCTCGATGTGATCGCGGGTGTGCTCGAGCAGGTGGCCGTATTCGACGCCGCTGGGGCAGGCGCTTTCGCAGGCGCGGCAGCCGAGGCAGCGGTCGATGTACCGGATGGTGGCGGCCTCCATCGGTAGGCGGCCGGATTGCAGCGCGCGCATTAGATAAATGCGGCCGCGCGGCGAATCGTTTTCATTGCCGGTTTCGAGATACGTGGGGCAGGCCGAAAGGCAGAGGCCGCAATGGACGCAGGCGAGCGACTTATCTTCATCGATGAAGGGCTCGATCATAGCGTGGATAAAATGCCTTTGGGATCGAAGATGTTTTTGATGCGGGTTTGCAGCGCGGGCGGACCGGAAACGAGGTCGTCGCCAATGCCGCCTTTGAAATTTTCAGGATGATGATGGCGCACGTATACGACGCCATTGCCCGCGCGGGCGACGAAATCACAGTCGGTCATTGAGCGGAGGCAATTGATTGTATCAGCGGGCGCTACGGATTCAGTCACGTGCGCGGTGGGCCTGAATGTCGCGTCGTAATCAAGGTTGGTTTCCGCGTGCAGGCCGAGTTCGCTGGCGGCTTTTGTTTGTGCCTCGACATCCGCACGCGCGCCGGCGAAGCCGGCCACCAAGTTGACGGGTTGCCTATCGAGGCGATGGAGGTCGAGCACGTGCGGTTGCAAATCGGATTGCCAAAGTTGCTCCAGCGATTGCTCCGCGTCATCGAACGAGGCGCATTCTTTTTTGAGAAACACTTCCGCTTCCGGCTTGGGGAGCAGTTTGAAAGTAGCCTCCACTATGACGGCGAGCGTGCCGCGGCTGCCGATGAACAGTTTGCACAAATCAAAGCCCGCGACATTTTTGACCACCTTGCCGCCATTGCGAACGAGCCGCCCATCGGGGAGTACCACCGCAATGCCAATTAACCAATCGCGCACCGTGCCAAACCCAAACCGGCGCGGCCCGCTGGCGTTGCCCGCAAGTAGCGCGCCGATAGAACGTTCGGCGGGGCAGGGCGGATCCACCGGCAGCCATTGGTTTTGCTGGGCAAGTTGCGTTTGGAAATCACTCAAAGCCATCCCCGCCTGCGCCGTCGCGGTCATATCTTCGGGCACGTGCTCAATCAAGTCGCCGATGGCCGACAAGTCTATCGCCTCGACGGCCTTCGCTTTTGGAAGCTGCTCGCGTAGTTGGTCGATACTGTTTGGGGTGAGGGTCACGCGTGGGCTTGTTTGCGGGGTGCAAATTCCGCGCAGCGTTTGCCGCCGGGGAACATTTTGTGTGGGTTGCAGCGTTGGGCGGGGTCAAAGGCGCGGCGCAGCATTTTCATTGCGGCGAGGTCATCCTCCGAAAACTGCTTGGGCATGAAATCGATTTTCTCCGCCCCGATACCATGTTCCCCAGTGACACTGCCGCCGAGCGCGATGCACTTTTCCAAAATATCGTGACCGGCCGCCAGCGCGCGCTTAGTTTCGCCCGACTTGCGTTCATCGTAGAGGATTAGCGGATGAATGTTGCCGTCGCCGGCGTGGAAAACATTTGGGATGCGCAAGTCGTGCTTTTCGCTGGTGGCCCGGATAAAACGCATTATCTCCGGCAGTTTACTGCGCGGCACGACGCCGTCTTGCGTGACGTAGTTTGGGCTCAGTCGACCGATAGCACCAAAGGCGCGTTTGCGGCATTTCCAGATTGCGGCGCGCTCGGTGTCATCCTTGGCGATGCGCACTTCACGGGCGTTGTTTTGGTGGCAGATTTTTTCGACTTGTTTGCCTTGCTCCTCGATGCCATCGGGCAAGCCATCGAGTTCCACGATGAGTACCGCGCCGGCATCGAGCGGGAAACCGAAGTGATACGCCTCCTCAACGGCCTGCGTGATGAGTTGATCCATCATCTCCAACGCGCCGGGCACAATGCCCGCGCGGATGATTTCGCTGACAGTTTGGCTGGCGTCATCCACACTTTCAAAAATGCCGAGGAAGGTCTTGAACGCGGGTGGCGTTTTCATCAAACGCACCAACACGCGCGTGACCACGCCGAACATTCCCTCGCAGCCGATCGCCGCGCCGCGCAGGTCGTAGCCGTCTACTTCCTCGCCGCCGTCCGGCTCGATGCCGAGCCATTCCACGGTGCCATCGGGCAACACCATTTCGTAGCCGAGCACGTGATTGGTGGTAACACCATTCTTGAGCGTGTGCGGCCCGCCGGAGTTCGTGGCCACGTTGCCGCCGATGGTGCAGGCGGATTGGCTGGAAGGATCGGGCGCGAAAAATAATCCGAGCGTCGCGGCATCGCGGGTGATCCACGCGTTGACGCAGCCGGCTTCCACGAGCGCGCGGCGGTTGCGGGCGTCGATGTTTAGCACGCGGTTCATTCGCGTCAGGGCGATCATCACGCCGCCATCTACCGCCAACACCGCGCCGCTGAGGCTGGTGCCCGCGCCGCGCGGGATGATGGGGAGTTTTAGATGCTTGCAGAGCTTCACGATGGCAATGACTTCATCGGTGGTGCGTGGCAACACCACGGCGGTGGGTAAATTTTTCTCCAACGTGTACGCATCGCATTCGTACACGAGCAACTCTTCGTCAGCAGACAACACCGCCTCCGCGCCAACGATGGCTTGCAGTTCGTGGATGAGGTTCGTCTGACCCATTGCGGGACGCACCGTGCCAAAATCCTTTACCAGTGTCGAGGCGTGCGGCTACGGTGCGTGCGCATGAATTTTGGAAAATTTATTCCGCCCACCCGCACGCTCCTTGGCCCCGGCCCGAGTGATGTGGCGCCGTCCATTTTGAAGGCGATGAGCCAGCCGTTGGTGGGGCATCTCGATCCGTCGTTTATTTCAATGATGGATGAAATCAAAGCGATGCTCCGCGCGGTGATGCTCACGGAAAATCAAATGACCTTTCCCGTCAGCGGCACCGGCAGCGCGGGCATGGAGTTTTGTTTTGTGAATCTGATCGAGCCGGGCGACGAAGTGATCGTCGGCATCAACGGCGTGTTCGGAACGCGGATGGCCGATGTGGCCGAACGCTGCGGCGCGAAGGTCACCCGGGTCGAAGCCGAATGGGGCCGCATCATCGAGCCCGCTCAAATCGCCGCCGCGTTGAGAAATACAAACCCCAAGCTCGTCGCTATCGTCCACGCCGAGACCTCGACCGGCGCGCTGACGCCCATCGAGGAAATTTCAAAAATCGTACACGGCGCCGGCGCGTTGTTGTTGCTCGATGCCGTTACTTCCCTCGGCGGTTGCCCCGTTCGCGTGGACGACTGGCAAGTGGACGCCATTTACAGCGGCACCCAAAAATGCCTCAGTTGCCCGCCTGGACTTTCGCCGGTTTCGCTCAGTGATCGTGCAATGGACGCCATTCGCGGCCGCACGCAAGTCGTGCAAAGTTGGTATCTCGACGTCAATCTGCTGGCTAACTATTGGGGCGAAGGCGCGCGCGCATACCACCACACCGCGCCCATTTCGATGAATTACGCACTGCATGAAGCCCTCCGGCTGGTGCTGGAAGAAGGCCTCGAAAGTCGCTGGGCTCGCCACGAAGCCAACCACAATTTGCTGCGGGCTGGCCTCGCCGAGATGGGCCTCGGCATTGCTTCGCAGGAAGGTCATCAACTTTGGCAACTCAACGCCGTGAGCATCCCCGAAGGCACCGACGAAGCCGCCGTGCGCGCCGCTTTGCTCAAAGACCACGGCATTGAAGTCGGCCCCGGCCTCGGCCCGCTCGCCGGCAAAGTCTGGCGCATCGGCCTCATGGGTCATTCTTCCAGTAAAGAAAATGTTAACCGCGTGTTGGCGGCATTGAAGGAACTGCTTTAGTTCACCTTGCGCAACAACTCGTTAACGCGCGTGAAATGTTCGGTGGGGAAACCCATTGCCGCTTTCGTTTGATAATCCTGTTCGATGGGGTTTTGAATTTTGCGGAGGTCGGAAAGTTGATCGCTGTCGATGAGGCCGCGCAGCCACGCCCAGAAGGCGGAGGTCGGCACGGGGTAGTCACTACCGTGCACGGCGCGTGATGCGAGGAGTTCGTTTTCCAAACAAGGCCGCAAGCCGTGACTGCGCGTGGGGACGTTGAGTGCGCTGGAATCGGCGTAAAGGTTTTTGTGATCGCGCATCATTGTCACGAGGGTGGGAAGGTAGTCCGGATCGAATGGCCCGCTGCCAGTGGCGGCATGAGCGGCGATGACATTCACGCCGCACTCAAGCGGGAGGCGAAGGGTTTTAGGGTTGGCGTAATCGGCATTGACGACTTCGAGCGTATGCTCGCCGCCGGTGTGGGCAAGAAACGGAAGTCCGGCTTCGGCCATCCGATTCCAAAACGGTTTAAAACGCGAATCATTGCAATCGATGTTTTGGCAATTAGGCAGACACTTCATCATCACCGCGCCGGCTTCCAGACATCGGTCTAGTTCATCCATCGCATCGGGTCTGGCTGGGTGGATAGACACGGCGGGGAGGAATTCTGGATGCTCGTTGGCCAGCTTCAACACAAGATTATTGGGCACAAAAGCGCTCCCTCGGTCTTTCAGCAAACCACCATTTGTGTCATAAACGGCTTCCTGAGCCAAGAGGCACACGGCGTCCACTGCGGATTCTCTTATGTAATGCAGCAGTCGATCGCGGTACAAATCATCAAAATCCGCTGCTCGCAGCGCCTTGGTGGGAATGCCCAATTTACGGAGCATGAGGGCGTAGAGCGGGAGTTTGGCCGCCGTAACGCGAATCCAGCAACCATTTCCGCTAGCCTCATTGCCCACCATGTGGACGTGCATGTCGACGATTTTCATAGGAATATTGGCAAAAAACAGCAAATGGCGGAAGGGGTGGGATTCGAACCCACGGAACGGTTGCCCGTTCACTCGATTTCGAATCGAGCGCCTTCGACCGGACTCAGCCACCCTTCCACGCGGCGCGCAGTGTAGGGGAGCGCAGGGGCCGACTCAATCCGATTTGTTAAACCTGCCATAACTCCCCAAACCCAGTGACCTATTGTAAAAAAAATTACATCAGTTGTAACCGCCAACACCCCGTCAAACGTCCGATTTTGTATGGACAGGATGGCCCTGTCCGCTTAATCTAAAAACGGTTATGAAAAATACAGCCCGCACACTTCTCGCGCTTCTTGCCACCGCCTCAATTTCCCTGCACGCGCAGGAAGGTCCTGTAACCATCCCCGGCCTCGAAGGCGGCGGCGAAGGTGCCGATCCCAGCGTGAGCGAAGTAAGCGGAACCAGTGTGCGCGCAACCATGCGCCAGCCTTATGGCGTCGGCTTTATTCTCCCGCCTTGGATGGAGGAACACCAAACCCCAGTGCCGGGCATGGCCATCAACGGCCACGAAGGAACTGGAACTATCTCTGGTTACGGCCCTGGTCCTTGGACAGCTTTAGTCCCTGAATTTATTCCCGGCTATCGTCGACTCAACACCCTTACCGGCGAAGTCACTGGCGAATTTCACACCTCCATTGAACAGGGTACCGGAGGTTTTGGTGAAGGCAGCACCAATGAAGGCGGCACGAGCGGCTACGGAGAAGGAATGGGTGAAGGAATGGG
>JAPKDK010000069.1 GCA_028872645.1 Verrucomicrobiota bacterium | reverse complement strand
TCCAGGACCACCGCCTCCAGGACCACCGCCTCCAGGACCACCGCCTCCAGGACCATTAGGTTCGCTGGAGGCATTGGATTGTTTGCCATCGTCGTCGCCTTCTTCAGCGTCGGCTTCTTTGTCTTTTTTACAACCGACACTGAGCAGCAAGCTCAGTAGCAGGGTGGAAAACAGGGTGTGTAGCAATGTGGGTTTCATAGGCAAAGGATAGAGGGAAATGCGCGGTCGTCAATGCGCGTTTCCGAAAATTATTGGGTCATCCGTGCGAGTGACCGTGACCGTGATCGGTGGCTTCGGGTTCGGGTGGGTCGACCAGTTCGATCTCAGCGTGTTCGGCGATGAACTCGACGACTTTTTGCTCCATGATTTGGTTTTGGATGGCGCTGATTTGATTGTTGTCGGCCAACTCTTTCATGTGCTGCTGAGGATCCTTGCCCATTTGCTGGGCTTGCATAGCGATGACGCGCAGGACTTCTTCGCGCGCAACTTCCAGTTTCTCCGCTTGGGCGATGCGCGGGTGAATGAAAAACCACCGCGCGCGGTCCATAGCGATCGGGTTGGCTTCGGCCGTGATTTGTTCCTTGGCCTTCTCAATATCTCCTTCCGAAGCCCCGCCGGCGCGCCGCGTGCGCACCATGCTTTCCACCACGACACGTAGTTCATTTTGCTGAACTGGTTCAGGCACATCGAAGCTCACTTTTTTCATCAGTTCCTCGTGCACTTGCGCGCGCACGACACGCATTGCCTCGCCTTCCTGATTGGACTTTAAATCATCCCGCACGCCTTCGCGCAGTTTCTCCACGCTTTCCGCTTCCCAGCTTTTGGCAAATTCATCGGTCAACTCGGGCAGCACTTTTTCTTTCACCTGTATCACCTTCACTTCGTAAACCACATTCAACCCCTGCAGTTTCGGTTGGCTGGGAAACTCGTCGGGGATGGTGACTGTCACCGTGCGCTCATCGCCTGGCTTGGCGTCGATGAGTTGTTTGGTAAAGCCTGGGATAAAATGATCGTGCTCATCGGCGTGCACGTGCAGCGGGAAATTTTCCTGCTTGGTCATCCCGCGCGCGGTGGGCGAAAAATCCGTGAGCGGCTTGCCATCGCTGGTGCCGGTGAAACTGACGACCACATAATCGCCCGCTTGCGTGCCGCGCTCCTGTTCTTTGTATTCCGCGCGGCCTTCGCGGAGTTTGTCCAGCGCGTTGTCCACGTCGGCATCCGAAACTTCGAGCTTCGGTTTTTTGGCGGGCAGGCCTTTGTACTCCGGCATTTCAAAATCCGGGGCGGTCTCCACCGTGGCCAAAAAATTCAACGCTTCGCCGCGTTTGAAGTTGATCTCCTCCACCTCCGGCTGCAGCAGCGGCCGGATTTTGTTGTCCTCCAAGCCTTTGCGATAGCAGTCATTGAGCAACTGCTCGCGCACTTGATCCTGAATTTTATCGGCAAACTGCGCCGCCACTTTGGCCTCCGGCGCTTTGCCCTTGCGATAGCCCGGCAGATTGGCCTGTTTGCGAAACGTGCGCGTCACTTCGGCGAACGCTGCGTCCACATCTTCCGCCGGCAGTTCAAAGCGCAGTTGCTTTTTGCACGGCGCTAATTCGATTACTTCAACTTTTACATTCACGATAAAACCCATTTTTGGGGCCACCCAACCTAGAAGCGTGGTAAACAGGCGTCAAGCATTGAGGCGTATTTGCCTCGTCGTTGAATAATCTATTACCGAGCTCGTCAGCTCTCGTAACTAATTATGATTGCACGTATCATTTTATCGCTGACCGTGTCGTTTTCTGCGGAAGTTCGAGCTCAGAAGAAGGCCGTTTGGCAGCAGAAACTTTCCAAGCATTTACAAGCGGATTTCCCCTATACCAAGGCCGCCGTTCGCACGCAGTTCCCTAAGAATAACGTGGCTAACAAGGGGATGGCCATCATTGTCGGGAGTGAGGCGTTCATGTGTTTTGACACGGATTTGCTGCGTTGGGCAGCTGGTTGGACCGGAGGCTATATCACTGAAGATGGGGTGAGCTTTAAGGGTAATCATGGAGCCAGCCCGCGCATTGCAGGCGAGCAGAAATTTGGGACCCCCCCCATTGCTGGTTGGGCTGATGCCAAAGGCTCCTTTGCGGATTCGCGCCCCGAGCCTTTTGGTCCATTGCCTCGCAAACATGTCCAATGGCTTGGCAACTATGTGGCGAATGACCAAGTGGTGCTTAGCTATATGGTGCACGGTGTGAGCATTCTTGAGCAACCTGGAAGTATCGAAAAGGAGGGGCAGACGATTTTTGTGCGCAGCATTAAATATGAGGATATTTCTGCCGATCTCGTGGCGTTGGTTTGCGAAGTAGAAAACGCCAAGGGTGGGATGGAAGATGGCGTGGCGATTCTGATGGCTGGCGATCAAGTCACGCAAGTGGCGCTGATGAATGCGCCCAAAGGCAGCGTGCTGGAGGTGCAGGAAAATAAACGCGTTGTGGCCAGGCTTGCCAAGGGAACGAAATCCGGCACATTACAGATTCACATCTGGAGAGGGGCCAAAGCCGATCTTGCCCAATTCGCCATCTTGGCCAAGGCATCGGCCAAGGCTGAGTTTCGCAAGGAGGGTAAGAATCGCTGGCCGGATCCGGTGGTGACCCAAGGAGTGATGAACGCCAGCAAGACACCTGATGGCGCGTATGTGACCGATGTGATTACTTCGCCGGAGAAGAACCCGTGGAATCGACGTGTGCGTTTTGGCGGCCTGGATTTCTTCAGCGATGGCAATCGGGCGGCACTTTCAACGTGGGATGGTGATGTGTGGGTTGTGACCGGCTTGAAGAATGAAAACCTCAAGGACCTGAAGTGGACACGCTTTGCCAGCGGCGGGTTTGAGACGCTGGGCCTGAAAATCGTGGACGATGTTATTTACACCTCTGGACGTGACCAAATCACTCGCTATCACGATCTGAACAAAGATGGCGAAGCCGACCACTACGAGAGCTTTAACAACGAGATCACCAGCTCGCAGGGTTTCCATGAGTTCGTGTTCGATTTGCACACGGATAAGGAAGGTAACTTTTATACCATCAAAGCGGGCCCTGTTCGTGGTGGCGGTCGCGGCTTTGGTGGCGGTGGCGGGAACGGCCATATTTCGGCACATGCGGGCAGCCTCATGAAGATCGACAAGAACGGCAAAAATCTCACCGTGGTGGCTACAGGTTTCCGCGCTCCAAACGGGATGGGTGTGGGCCCAAATGGTCAATTGACCAGTGGTGACAACGAAGGTTCATGGGTGCCAAGGTGTCCGATTAATTGGATTCGTGACGGTGGATTTTACGGAGTGGAAACACTCGCACACAAAAAACCCGTGCCCAAACATGACAAGCCGCTTTGTTGGCTGGACAAGGGTTGGGATAATTCCGGCGGCGGGCAGGTTTGGGTCACCAGTGATAAGTGGGGCCCATTTCAAGGTGAATTGCTGCACACCAGCTATGGCCGTTCCTCGATCTATCTGGTGCTTAAAGAAGAGGTGAACGGCCAGATGCAGGGGGGAGTAGTGAAATTGCCGTTGCGCTTTACCTCCTCTGCAATGCGACCTCGATTTAATCCGAGTGATGGCCACCTGTATGTTGCCGGCCTGAAGGGCTGGCAGAGCAACGCGGCTCGCATTACGGGCCTTGATCGTATTCGTTATACAGGCAAGAAGGTGTACACCGTGCGCGGACTCAAGGTGAATAAGGCCGGCGTGCATCTTACCTTTACCCAACCGTTGGATGCGAAGTCGGCATCGGACTCAGAGAATTACGCCATCACCCGATGGAATTATCAGCGCACTCAGAATTATGGATCGCCAACCTTCAAGGTGAGCAATCCTAAGGAACGCGGAAACGAAGGAGTGAAGATTACCGGGGCCACACTTTCTGCCGACCGCAAAACCGTGACGCTTTCCGTAGTGGATCTTCAGCCATGTGATCAGCAGCTTATCAGGTTCAATATCGAGGCGGCTGATGGCACCCGTATCCGAACCGAGGTAATGCATACGATTCACGTCCTAAAATAACCACGGCCTTGTCTCTTTCCGGTGAACACGCTAAAAGTGCGGCGGCTTCTTAGTATGCGAAAACCCATTGCCATCTGTTTATTTGCATCAGTGATTTTCACCGGTGCGCAGGTCGCTGAGCTGCAGCCAGGTCTTGTGCTGACGTGGCAAGTCGGCGAGGTAAAGTCCTCAACTGTGGTGCCGAATCTTTGGCTATATGTTCCCGCAGGGAAACAGCCTTCGCCCTTTGTTCCGGCGGGACGCTTCACAGCCACTTTCGATGGATTTGTGAATATTGATTTGCGGGGCGATTATTCCTTCCACGCCACGGGTAAAGGCGGTGTGAAGTTGGAGGTGAACAATGCCGTGCTGCTAGATCTCAAAGGCATTGGTGGTGTGGCACAGGCCAAAACAAAAAATGTGCGGCTGAACAAGGGCGCCAACGCCATCAAAGTCACATACGCTAACCCAAGCAAAGGCGATGCGCAGCTGCGGATTTTTTGGAGTGAACAGCCCGATAAACCGCTCCCGCACGAACCCATCCGCAATGGCCAGCTTACGCACCTGTCCAGCGCGTCGCTTGCGCAGGCGAGCCTCGTGGAAACCGGCCGCGAAATTTTCATCGAACACCGCTGCCAACGTTGCCACGCCAGCGAAGGCGCAGGCATTCCGGAACTGGCGATGAGTGGCCCGGACTTTGCCGCCATCGGCGATCGCCGTCATCGCGGTTGGATGGCCCAATGGATTCTTGATCCCAAAGCCCAACGCCCCGCCGCGCGCATGCCCAAGCTCTTGCACGGCGACACAGCCCCCGCCGAGGCCGCGGCGATGGCTGCATATTTATCCACCCTCAAAGGCCCCGCCAAACCCGTTGTGGAATTTCCCAACGCCGATTTCGAGGCCGGCAAGGAATTGGCCGGCCAGCTGAATTGTGTGGGTTGCCACACGCTCCCCGGCGCGGCAGCGGTGAAAGGCAAGCTATCGCTCAATCACGTGAACCAAAAATTTCCCGCGGGCGAGCTGGTCGATTTTCTGCGCGCGCCCAACCGTCATTTTGCGTGGACGCGAATGCCGAAGTTCGCCCTCACATCGAAGGAAGCGTGGAATGTTTCCCAATGGTTACGCCTCAACGCCCAAGCCCATGCCGAGCCGAAGAGGGATGAGGATGCAGTCGTGATTGCCCGAGGTGAAAAACTGGTCACCACGCTCGGCTGCATCAATTGCCACAACCACAAGAGCGAAAATAAATTCAAAGCGCCCAAGCTTGCCGCGCTGATGGCCGACAAATGGATGGGCGGTTGCCTCGCCGATGAGCCACACGGAAAGTCTTTGCACTTCGGATTTTCTGCTCCTCAAAGCGCTGCGCTGCGCGCCTTTGGTGCCACCGACCGACAGTCATTGCACCGCCATGCGCCCGCCGAGTTTGCACGCCGCCAAATGCGAGTGCTCAACTGCAACAACTGCCATGGCGAACTCGACGGCTTCGCCAAGCTCGACTCCATCGGTCTCAAGCTCCGGCCCGAGTGGATGCAATCGATACTCGCCGGCACGCTCAAGCAGCGCCCGCGTCCGTGGTTGCCCCATCGAATGCCCGCCTTCCCCGCGCGCGCCAAGCCGCTGGCGCAAGGCATCGCCCAAGCGCACGGGTACGCTCCCCGAACTGTGCCGGAACCCGCAGATGTGGATGCCAAGCTCGCCGAAGTGGGGCGTCAACTTGTGGGCGTCGATGGCGGATTTTCCTGCATCGCCTGTCACGGCGTGAAAAATCGAGAACCGCTGCAGGTCTTCGAGGCGCAGGGTATCAACTTTGCCCAAGTGGGCGCGCGCCTGCAGCCGGAGTTTTTTCTGCGCTGGATGCTCGCCCCCCTCCGCGTGGATCCGCAAAGCCGGATGCCGGATTACTTTGACGATGACGCTCGCAGCGTGCTTGTCGACGTGCTTGAAGGCGACGCCAAGAAACAAATCGAAGCCATCCGCCAATACCTCCGCCAAGGCAATAAGATGAAAATCCCCGTGATGCAGTAGCTCAATTTTTAAATGAAAAAGACAAACCTACTTCTGGCAGGCGCTCTGTTTCTGGCGTTGAATCTCTCGGCGCAAGCCGCGGGCAAATGGATCACACTGTTCGACGGGAAAAAAGTTACGGGCCTTCGTGGTTACGGCCAGAAGGGATTCCCTGACGGCGGCTGGAAGGTGGAGAATGGCACCATAAAAACCATCCCGCGTGGCAAAGGCGGCAAGCCGCGTGACCTGGCAACGGACATGAGCTTTACTGATTTCGAATTTGAATGCGAATGGAAGGTCGCCCCCGGGGGCAACAGCGGCATCATGTACCGCGTGCTGGAACAGAAAAAACCGGCCTATGCCACCGGGCCTGAGCTTCAGGTGCTGGATGATGAACGCCATGCCGACGGCAAAATCAATTTCCCGCTGCGCACGGCCGGCTCACTCTACGAGCTCCTCGGCAAGGGCATGAAAGACAAACCCTACAACAAGGCGGGCGAATGGAATAAGGTGCGCATTGTGTTTAAGAAAAACAACGTGCAGCACTGGCTCAATGACGCGAAGATTGTCGAGTACACTTGGGGCAGTGATGAGATCAAGAGGCTCATCCAGAAGAGCAAATTCAGGGGCTGGGAAGGTTTCATGCAGCAACCCAAAGGCCACATTGTCATCCAGCATCACGGGCAGGAAGTGTGGTACCGGGCCATTCGCGTGCGAAAGTTGTAGAACTTGCGCAAACCTCAAAACTCCTTTACAAATGCCGCATGACATCCATGCGGCATTTTTTTGTGGCCCTTTCCTTCTCCGTGTCCGGCTTGATTGCCGGTGAATTTAACACCCTAACTGAGGCTGAGCAAAAGGCCGGTTGGCAGCTTCTTTTTGACGGGAAAGACATCAACCAGCACTGGCGCAACATCGGCCAGAAAAATGTGACCGGCGAGGGCTGGGCGATTGAGAAAGGCGTACTTGTCAAGCTGCAGGGCAAGAAGGCCGGCAACCTCCTCACGCGGCGGACGTGGACGGATTACGAGTTTACGTGGGAGTGGAAGGTTGGCGTCAAGGGCAACAACGGCGTCAAGTACATGGTGCTCGAGAAGCGCGGCGCTATTGGCCACGAGTACCAGCTGATTGATGACAGCTTCTGGCAGAAGCAGCCGTTGAGCTTAACCGCAACGTTCTACGCGGTGTTGCCGCGCGAGTTAAAGCTGACCGAGCCGGTGCGCATCAATAAATGGAATCAGTCGCGCATCAAGGTGGCTGGCCAAAAGGTGGAGCATTGGCTCAATGGCGAGAAGGTGCTGAGTTACACGCTGGGCAGCGAGCGCGTGTTGGCGGGCGTGGCCAAGAGCAAGTTCAAGAAGTTCGAGGGCTTCGGCAAAAAGGTCACCGGCCACATTTTGTTGACCGACCACAACGACCGGTGCGAATTCCGAAGCCTGAAGATCCGTGAACTGTTGTCAAAATGACTAGCCAAGATGCTGTCATTGACCCCTTTTCTATCACTCGCGCCTTGCGTGGTGTTTATTCAACCCGCCTGCTCTGTGCTGCCGTATGTCATCTGAAGGTATTTGAACACGTGGTGGATGGCAGTCACACCATTGAATCATTACAGGCAGAACTTGGATTGGCTGAGCGCCCAGCCAATGTCCTTCTTCCGGCTCTACGCGCAATGGGTCTGCTTACGCTCGAGGATGATTGCGTGGTAGTTACCGACGCCGGTCGTTATCTCTGTGAAAGGGAGCACTGTCATCTCATCAATTACATTGGAGGTGAGGCAAATGATCCCGGCGTGCTGGAGATGGTTGAGCGCCTGCGTCATGACGGTTTGCCGGGTGAGACCGGCATTTCATTCGTCAAGGACGATGCGGCTCCTTCGCCCATGGACGATCCCGAGGCTGCACGGCGTTTCACCATGGCGCTGGCGGGTCGTGCCCGGCTGCTTTCCCCCCTGGTTGCTAGGGCCATGCCGTCTGCCGGGCATCTTCTTGATGTTGCCTGTGGTACCGGCTTCTTTACCTTCGAATGGCTTCGCCTCAATCCTGCCGCGCGTGCAACGCTGCTTGATACCTCCGAGGTGCTGGCAGTTGCCCAAGAATTTTCTGCTGAGTCTGAGTATAGCGACGTCATTGACCGGATCGATTTTCTTCCTGCCGACATGCTGGTGGATCCTCTTCCCGAGGCCGACCTCATCCTTGCCGCCAGCCTTTTCCATGATTGGCCGACAGAAACCGGTGCCGATCTCATGCGTCGCTTTGCCGATGCGCTTCATCCGGATGGTCAACTTTTTATCCACGATGTTTATTTGAATGATTCAATGGATGGTTCCTTGCCCGCCACGGACTATTCCGCCCAGCTTTTTCAGCACACCAAGGGCCGCCTTTACAGCCGCGCAGAATACGAATCTTGGATGACAGCTACCGGTCTCACGCCCACCGATCATCATACCCCCACTCAACTCGAGTACGCCCTCATTGCCGGCCGGAAACCGGAGTAGCCCAAAGCGGCACTTGCTCCATCTTGTTTCCGGTAAGAGATGAATTCCTTTATTTAGTTTGATTTCTTGCCGATGCAATAGAGGTGCTTTTGACCTCGAATGAAAATCTGGCCTTGGCTTACGGCAGGACTGCCGGAGACCAGTTCCTTCAGGTCATTCTTGGCGACCACTTCAAACTCAGCGCCGGGTCGCAACACGGTGGTGATACCCCGGTCGGAGACAAAGTAGGCCAGCCCATTGGCGGTAATGGCCGAGGCACTGTGGCCGCCGCCGAGGCGCTCCATCCAGAGGCGTGTGCCGTCCTCAGCCTTGAGGCAGCTGGCGATTCCGTTATCGGCGACAATTACAAAATACGGGCCCAGCACAACAGGTGAAGGGACATAGGACGCGCCCTTTTTTACCCGCCAGGCGATGTGGGTCTTGGTGATATTGCCGCGCCCTTCGGGGCGGATGGCCAGGATGTGGCGCTCGGGGAAGCCGCCGGTAACGAAGGCGTATTTTCCGTTGTAGACCATTGACGCCACAAACTGTTCTGTGGGTCCGTCAATAATCCAGTGGCGTTCACCGTTAGCCGGGTCATAGCTAGCGACTGATTTGCTGCCGCAAAGGATCATCTGTTCGCGTTTATCGATCGTGCGGATGATAGGGGTAGAGTAGCTTCGGGTTTTGTTTTCCCGTGGCACCTTCCATTTTATTTCGCCGCTTTTCTGATCTAACGCCGCGAGATAGGCCTCGCCGTCATGGTCTCCATTTACAATGACTAGGTCCCGGTACAAAATCGGGCAGGCATTGAAGCCGTGGGCACTGATAAATCCACCCACGTTGCGGGACCATTTCTTTTGCCCTGCCATATCAAAGGCAGTCACCACGAAGGAGCCGGGGGTAATCAGGCGCGCGCCTCCGACATTGGGCGCAGTGATCTTGCGGTTATCCACCTTCATGGCTGTCACATAAATCATTTTGCCATCGGTAACCGGGGTGCTGGAGGCGCGGCTATTGAGCCGGTGCAGGGTTTCCAATGGAGTTTTGAGGACGGTGCTCTGCCAGAGTGTTTTGCCGTTACGGCGGTCCAGGCATAGGAGAACGCGCTCTTCCTTCTCAGGGAGGCAGGTTAGGAGTAACACCTTGTCTTCCCAGATGACCGGTGAGGAGTGGCCTTTACCGGCGATGGCGACTTTCCACGCGAGGTTTTCGGTGGCACTCCACCGGGTGGGAATATTTTTTTCCGAGCTCGTGCCATCACCACGCGGCCCGCGCCAGCCCGGCCAGTTTTCTGCGCACAATGAAAACGAGACGACGAACAAGAATGCCAGAAAACGCATGGCGAAAGCCTAGTGCATTGGCTCCAGCGCACAAGAACTTTTCCTGCCCGTCAAGGCGGATTGCGATTGACGGCGCGGTGGGTTGCAGGGAAACCTGACCCCGCCCATGGCGAAGATTCAACGTGCTCTCATTTCGGTTTCGGACAAGGACGGCTTGCTGCCGTTTGCAAAAACGCTGGCGGAGGCCGGCGTGGAAATTCTCAGCACCGGTGGTACCGCGCGCGTAATGCGCGAGGCGGGGCTCACGGTCATCGATGTCAGCGATTACACTGGCTTCCCCGAGATGATGGATGGTCGCGTGAAAACGCTGCACCCCAAAGTGCACGGCGGCCTGCTGCACTTGCGCGGCAATGCCGAACACGAAGCCGCGTGCGCCGAGCACGGCATTGAGCCAATCGATTTGGTGGTCGTGAACCTCTACCCCTTCGAGGCCACCGTGGCCAAACCGGATGTGACGCTGGAGGATGCCATTGAGAACATCGACATTGGCGGTCCATCCATGCTGCGGAGTGCTTCAAAAAATCACGAGAGCGTGACCGTCATTGTCGATCCTAGTGACTACAAGGTTGTGGCGGAACAAATCCAATCCGACGGTGGTACCACGCTCGAGTTGCGCCGTACCCTCGCTGTGAAAGTGTATGCGCGCACTGCCGAATACGACGCTGCCATAGCGGCGCATTTGCAAAACGCGTTTAGCGATAAAGAGGCCTCCGAAGAATTACCCGCTGAACTCGTCGTGCAAGCGCCGCTCGCGCAAACGCTGCGCTACGGCGAAAACCCCCACCAACGCGCCGGGCTCTATGGAAAATTTGGCGAGTACTTTGATCAACTGCACGGCAAGGCGCTTTCGTACAACAACATCCTCGACGCCACTGCCGCTGCGAATTTGATTTGTGAATTCACTGGGGACGCTTCCACGCTGGCCATCCTCAAACACACCAATCCTTGCGGAATGGGCCAAGGCGCGAGCTTGCGCAAGGCGTGGGATCGCGCGTTCGCCACGGATAACCAAGCGCCCTTCGGCGGCATCATCGCCGTCAACCAACTGCTCGATGGCGACTGTGCCGAGGCGATTGCGGGAATTTTCAGCGAGGTTATCATTGCGCCGGACTTCACCGACGAAGCGAAGGCCATTTTGCAAAAGAAAAAAAATCTGCGCCTGCTGCGGATGTTGAAGAACCCTTTCACCGCCGTCGCGTGGGACGTGCGCAACACCGGCGCGGAATCCTTCCTCGTGCAGGAACGCGACATCAAAACCACCACCGCTGATGATTTGAAAGTGGTGACCGAACGCGCACCCACTGACGACGAAATGACCGCAATGCTTTTTGGTTGGCGCGTCGTCAAGCACGTCAAAAGCAACGCAATCGTCTACTGCGTCCACGACTGCACGCTTGGCATCGGCGCGGGCCAAATGAGCCGCATCGATGCCAGCCGCATCGCCATCTGGAAAGCCGGCGAAGCCAAACTCTCGCTCGCGGGTAGCGTGGTATGCAGCGACGCCTTCTTCCCTTTCGCCGACGGCCTCATCGCCGCCGCCGAGGCCGGGGCCACCGCCGCCATCCAACCCGGTGGCTCCAAGCGCGACGAAGAAGTCATCGCCGCCGCTAACGAACGTGGTATGGCAATGGTCTTCACCGGCGCCCGGCATTTCCGACACTAAAGAATGGGCACGGATTTACACAGATGAATCAATCCGTGGAATCCGTGTCTAAATCAGGCGTTGAAAACGCCCTGATCCCCCGCGCGTTTCTTGGAAATGTTGAAGATAATTTTGTGGACGGGCGAAATCTCTTTGCGGTTGAAGCAGGTGGTGATTTTTTGGTAGTAAGCTTTGACTTCGGTTTTCTGTTCCGCATCCCACAATAAATCCGCTGCGGTTTTCCACGCTTGCAACACTTCAAATTCCTGTTCGCTGAAATCAGCGGCTACGCGGTCGTAGTGTTTGAGCGCGGTAGCGGTGTCGCCTTGTTCGGCGCGCACTGCGGAGGGATTGTGAAATTCGGCACCGGCCAGTGAATGGGTGCGGATGGGTGGAAACCGTTGGCCATCCTGCGAGCGTTCTTTGCCACGCCGGCAACATCGCTACCCGCCTCACTCGTACGATTACATTTGATGCAAAGACAGAAAC
>JAPKDK010000068.1 GCA_028872645.1 Verrucomicrobiota bacterium | reverse complement strand
CGACGCACCTACGCCGGACCGTTGCGGCGTGCCATCGTGGAGCCAGCGCATTTTACTCGCCCGACGCCTCGTGGAGGCAGGGGTGCGGTTGGTCACGGTTGATTTGCGCTGGTGGGACACACACGTGAAAGGCCACGAAACGATGCGCGATGGATTTTTACCACGTTGGGATCAGGCGTACACAGCGCTGTTGCAGGATCTTGAAGAGCGCGGGTTGATGGATCGCGTGATGGTTGTCGCCTGGGGCGAATTCGGCCGGTCGCCGAAAGTTAATGCTAGCGGCGGGCGCGATCATTACCCCGGCGTGTTTAGCGCAGCGATGTGCGGCGGCGGTATTCAGGGCGGCGCAGTGATTGGCTCCTCCGATGCCCAAGGCGCCCTGCCCAAGGATCGCCCCATTCGCCCGCAGGATGTGCTCGCCACAATGTACCGGCACCTCGGCGTGGACACCGAAAAGCAGTACGCTGATTTCGCCGGTCGGCCGCACCCCGTGCTGCCCTTTGGTGATCCGATTGAAGAGTTGTTTTAACCACTAATCCCAATATAAAAGCACACATGAAACAGGCAATCCCCCTAGCTGTACTTATGGTGGCGTTCTTGACCGCCACTGATACCATTGCGCAACAGCTCCCGCGTGCGCGCATCACCAGCATCTTTCCCGCCGGCGGGCAACAAGGTGCGACGATGGAAGCCACCATTGCCGGCGGCGATCTGGAGGAGGCAAAGGAACTTTTCTTTTCACACCCCGGCATCAAAGCCGTGCCCAAGAAGGATGACAAGGGCAAGGTAGTGGCCAACCAATACGCAATCACCATCGCAAAAAATGTGCCGGTGGGAATTTATGATGTGCAAGTGAGCGGTGGACGCTTTGGGAGTTCCAATATCCGCGCCTTTGCCGTGGGTGATTTGCCGGAGGCAAAAACTACTGCCGGCGCGTCGGCTGACAAGGCGATGGAAATCAAAGTGGGCACCACGATCAATGGCCAGGCCGTTGCGCGTAACTATAGTTTCTTTAAGTTTACGCTGAAGAAAGGCCAGCGCATTCTGGTGGAATGCCAGGCAACGGCGATCGATTCCAAAATGGGACCGGTGCTGGTGATCCAAAACGCGGGCGGGTTGGAGTTGGAACGCAACCGGTTCGGCGAGCCACTTGATTTCACCGCGGACGCTGCTGGCGATTATTTCACGGCCATTCATGACTTTACTTACGGCGGTGGCGCGGAGCATGTGTATCGGCTTACCGTTTCACAACGGCCGTACATTGATTTCATCGTGCCTCCCGTCGGCAAGCCCGGCAGCAATGCGCAATACACAGTGTACGGCCGCAACCTTCCCGGTGGACAGGATTCGGGCCTTGTGCTGGGTGGCAAGCAGTTACAGAAAAAAATGGTTAACATCAACCTCCCCGGTGATGCCGCCGCGCGTGTAAACATCGCCAGCAGCACCCCCGTGGGGCCGATGGGAGCGAGCTTTGACGGCGTGGATTATCGCATGCCCAGCGCGGCCGGCATGTCCAATCCGGTACGCATTCATTTTGCCGGAGACAACGTGATCACCGAGGCCGGCGCGGCCAATGATCTGCCGGAATCCGCTCAGAAACTTCCCGTGCCGTGCGAATATGTTGGCACATTTTTTCCGAGACGTGATCGCGATTGGGTGACGTTTGATGCGAAGAAAGACGATGTGTACTGGCTCGAAGTGATCAGCGAGCGGCTCGGTGTGCCGACCAATCCGTACTTCCGCGTGGAGCGGGTCACGAAAAATGACAAGGGCGAGGTGAAGGTGAGCACCGTGAAAGAGGTGCAGGAAAATCCGGTCAATATTGGTGGCGCGACTTTTAATACCACCTCCGTGGATCCTTCCTTTCGGCTCGTGGTGCCGGAGGATGGCAGGTACCGGGTGCTGCTTTACGATTTGTACAACAGCGAGGCGGCCAATAGTCTTTATCGGCTTTCCATCCACCGTGAAGCGCCGGACTTCCGGCTCGTCGCCATGCCCGAAGGCGCGGTGGCAATCGCCAATCAGCCGCTGCCTATGCCCACCGGTTTCCTGCGGCGCGGCGAAGTGTTGCCGCTCAAAGTGATGGCGTTCCGGCGCGATGGGTTCAACGAACCGATCGCATTGAGCATCACCGGATTGCCCGGCCATATCACCGCCAGCAAAGCGGTGATTGCCCCCGGCCAAAACAGCACATATTTCATGCTTAAAGCCAAGGTCGACGCCCCCACCTGGGCCGGGCCCATTCGCATCACGGGCAAAAGCACTGTGGCGGGCAAGCCGGTGACACGCGCCGCCCGCAACGCCGGCGTGTCGAGCATTGCCTACAACAGCCAAACGAAACTGAGCAATGTGCGCGCTCGACTCACGAGTATGTTGCAATTGCAGGTCACCAGCGAGGAGGTCATCCCCGTGGCGTTTGTCCCGAAAGAAAATAAAGTGTACGAGCAATCCAGGTTCGGCCAATTGAAAATTCCGTTCATAGTGAAACACGATAGCGGATTTAAGGGCATCGACAAAAAAGTAAAACTGCTCGGCCACAGCGCACTGTCGAAATTCAAGGACGTGACCTTCGCCAAGAACAAGGATGAAGCCACGCTTGACCTGAATTTAAATACTTATAAATTGCCCGAGGGTGAGCATGTGTTGTACTTGCGTACACAGGTGAAAGGCAAATACAGCCGCGTGCCCAAGGCGCGTATCGACGTCGCTAAGGAGGAGCAGAAGAAGGTTGACGCCGCCGCCGCCGAGGCTGACAAGGTGGCCAAGACTGCTACAACTGAATTAACCACAGTCAAGACTGCCGCCACCAAGGCCGCCACCGACAAGACAAATGCGGATAAGACGGTGACTACCGCCAAAGTCGCGCAGGCGACCGGACAAAGGGCATTTGATACCTTCACCACCGCTGCGAAAGCTGCCGTGACCGTCGCCGCCACGGCTAAGGCCGCCAGCACCAAAGCTGCTGCCAAGGCCGCCGAGACGGTTTCGGCCACGGCCAAGACCGCCGCCGCCAAGGCCAAGGTCGATCAAACTGTCGCCGACAAGAAGGTAGTCGATACGAAGAATGCCGCCACCACCGCCAAGACGGCTCTCGATAAGGCTGTTGCGGCGACAAAGGCTGGCGAGATCAAGGCTGCAGCAGCCGCCAAGGTTGTCACCGATACCAAGGCCAAGCAGGATGCTGCGCAAAAGAAAAACGACGACCTTGCTGCGAAGAAGAAGGCTGCCGATGTTGCCAAGGCCGCCGCCGCCGCGAACACGAAGAAGCTCACTGATGCCGGCAAGCCGAAGGATATCACCGCGACATTCTTCAGCACACCCATCACCGTGAAGGTGACCGCCGCACCCATCGACCTCAAGCCGGTGCCCGATAGCCAACTCAAACAAGGCGAGAAGCTCGATTTCACCGTCAACCTCACCCGCAAGTATGCGTTTGCCGATCCGGTCACCATCGGCGTGGCCTTGCCCAAGGGTGCCAAGGGTTTGTCTGTCAGCAAGCTCACCATCGCCAAAGACCAGAGCACAGGTAAATTTACTCTTACTGCGACGGACAAAGCTACTGTGGGCGATCTTGCCCTCAACCTTGAGGCTACTCTGAAATTACAAAAACAAACCATCAAAGTGACTCAGCCACTGAAGCTGAAAGTCATTGAGGTGAAAAAAGAAGCAAAGAAGTAAATCAATTTGAAAATCATGAATCCAACTCGAATCCATTTCGTGGCCGCTGCGCTTGCCGCAGGTCTTTTGGCAAACTCCACCCACTCTGCGCTGCCGGTGGCGGACATTAAGCGTGCAAAACCGGTGGATTTTCAGAATGAAATTCTGCCGATGCTGCGCGCCAATTGTCTTGCTTGTCATAACCACACCAAGTCCAAAGCCGATGTGATTCTTGAAACGCCGCAGGACATCGCCAAGTCCGACATCGTCGTGCCCGGCAAACCGATGGAAAGTTTACTCTTCCAATCCGCCGCGCACATGGAGGATCCCGCCATGCCGCCCAAGGAAAACAAAGTGTCGGCCAAGTCACTCAGCGCCAATCAACTGGGGTTGCTCAAGCTCTGGATCACTCAGGGCGCCAAAGGCGAAGTGCGCGGCGCGCGGATAGTAGAGTGGCAACCATTGCCGACGGGGCTCAATCCGATTTATTCGGCAACCGTTTCTCCCAACGGCCAGTACGCCGCGGCCGGTCGTGCCAATCAGATTTTTCTTTATCACATTTCAAGCAAATCACTCATCACGCGCCTCACCGATCCCGCTTTGCTCAAAATCGGTAATTATAAAGAAGGTGTGAGCCACCGCGACCTCGTGCATTCCATGGCCTTTCATCCAAGCGGGGAACTGCTCGCCAGCGGCGGTTTCCGCGAAGTAAAACTCTGGCGTCGCCAACCCATTGTGCCCGCAAAAACGTTCGCCGCAAATCCCACCGTGCTTGCGCTCAGTGCCGATAGCCAGACCCTTGCCCAAGCTGAAGGCAACAGCATCCGCCTCCTCAACGCTGCCACCGGTCAAAGCGTAAAAACACTGATCGGCCATAAAGCTCCTGTCACTGCCATCGCGTTTTCGCTTGATAACACCCTGCTCCTCACCGGCGCGCAGGATGGTGCCATTCATATTTGGACAATTGCTGACGGCAAATTCACCGTGCCCAAGCTCGCGCTCGAAAAGCCAACGCCAATCACTTCCGCCGCGTGGACCGCCGATGGCAAACTCATCGCCACCGCGCATGGCGACAATGTCATCCGCGCGTGGAATCTCGCTACCGCGCGAACCATCAACGCCACCCTTGCCAAAGCGCTCGCCGCCTCCAAGCTGGCCACCCTCGCCCAACAAAAACTTTTTGGCACCGCTGATGCCTCCGCTAAAACCGCCGTCACCCAAGTCGCCAATGCAAAAGCCAACGCGCCCAAAGCTGCTGCCGCATTGGCTGTGGCGCTCAAGGCTTCCGCCGCTGCCACGAAAGCTGTCCCTCCTGCCAAGGCGACCACTGCCAAGGCGTTGGCAACATTCAATACCGCAGAGGCCGCCGCCAAAACCGCTGAAGCCAACGCGAAGAAAATAGGCGCGGATGCCAACCAAAAACCCGAGGCCAAACAAGCCGCCGCCAAAACTGCAACAGACAATCGTAAAGTAGCCGACACCGCCAAAGTCGCCCACACCAAGGCCCAAACTGCAGAGGCCGCCCTCGTGAAAACCGCGGCCGAAAAAGCCAAAGCTGTGACCCTCGCCAAAGCTGCGGATACCAAAGCCAAGGCGGATCTTACCGCCAGCACCAAGGCCGTGGCAGACACCCAAAAGGCCGTCACCACCGCCAAGGCCGCGCTCGACAAAGCTAAGACCGCCGAGGATGCCGCTGCCAAAGCGGGCCTGAAACCGCACAAGGAAATGAAAGGCCACAGCCAGCCCGTCCTTGCCCTTATTCAGTTGCCGAAAAGCCCCACTCAAATTCTCTCCGGCAGCCGCGATGGCACGCTCCGCCATTGGGATGCCAATACCGCGCAAGCCATCCGATCGATGTCGCACGGCGGCCCTGTGTTGGCCGTGGCGGTGAGCGCGGATGGAGTCAAGTTTGCCTCCGCCAGCGAAAAGGGCACGGGCAAACTTTGGACCGCCAGCAATGGCCTACAAATTGCCGAGCTAAAAGGCACCCGAAAATCAATCGAAAATTCCGCTGGCAAAGATCGCTTTGCCGCGTTTGCCAAGGTGGAGGTTGGCTACTATACCGCGTATCTTAAGACGCAAACGGACAATCATAAAAAGGGGGAAGATCGCGTGAAGAAAGCCGATGAATCGCTCAAGAAAGCCGTGGGGATGCCTATCGCCGAGAAGAAAAAAATTCTCGATACCGCGCAAGCCGAGCAAACAAAAACTGAAATCAGTTACACCAAACTCAAAGCAGATTATGATAATGAGGTGAAAATATTCCCACCGCTGGACGCCGCCGCCAAGACCGCCGAGGCCGTTGCTGCCAAAGCCAAGACCGCTGCCGCGCAGCCGGTGGCCGATCTTGCCGCCAAAGAAAAAATCGCTGTCACCCGCAAGACGGCCGCCACCGCTGCCCAAAAGAAAATTGATCAGCAAATTGCCTCTCAACAAAAACCCGCAGAGGCCAAGCTCGCCACTGCGAAAAAAACCGTTACTGCCGCCAACACCGCCAAGGTCAATACAGAAAAAGTATTGGTAACCGCAAAGGCCGTGACAGCCGCCATGAAAAAAGCGTTCGAGGCCGCGGATCAAGCCGCTAAAGCCGCCGAGCTTAATTCCACCAAGACGGCGGGTGACGCCACCAAAAAACCCGAAGAAAAACAAGCCGCCGCGCAAGCCGCCACCGGAAAACGCAAAGCCGCCAATACAGCCAAAACTGCGTTGACCCAAGCGCAGGCAAAAGAAAAGACCGCCCAAACCGCCACCACCACGGCCACCACAAAATTCACACAAGGATCGGCCGCACTCAAGACTACTGAGAGCGTATTAACCACCGCCAAAGTTGCCGTGGCAAATGCACAAAAAGCCCACACCGGTGCCGCTAAGTTGGCCGAGGATGCCGCGAAAGCCGCTGTCGCTGCCAAGCCTATTGCCGAAAAAGCCAAGGCCAGCCAAGCTGCCACCATGAAAGTTGCCACCGACAAGCGCAAGGTCGCCACCGATTCCAAAACAAAACGTGATCAACTCAACAAAGATCAGACAGCTGCGAAAAAGAAAAAGGATGACGGCGCCAAGAAAGTGACTGCCGCCGACACTGAATATAAAAAACTGGAGGAACCGCGCCAACAAGCTGCCAACGAAGCCAAGCTCTCCAAGGAGGCGCTCATCAAAATAACAGCAGAAAAGAAAACGGCTGAAGGTCAAAAAATAGTAGCCGATCAACAACAAAAAACCGCCGATGTCACCGCTAAAACCGCGAAGGACGCCCTCGCGCAGGCTGGACAACCGGTTCGCACCATTGCTTTTTCAGCTGATGGCTTGACGGTGGTGACTGGCGGCGAAGACCAAAAACTGCACCTTTGGAATGCCGCCACGGGCAAAGAAAATGACAGCTTCATTTGTCATAAAGGTGTGATCCGTTTCGTTGCGTTTACTGCGAGCGGACAAATTCTCTCCGTGGGTGCGGACAAAAAAGCAGCCCTGTGCGATCCTGTGGCACAATGGAAACTGGAGCGCACAGTGGGCACGGGTGATGGGAAATCTCCCATCATCGATCGTGTTACCGCGCTGGCCTTCAGCCGCGACGGCACGCAACTCGCCGCGGGCAGTGGCGAGCCCAGTCGCAGTGGCACGGTGCAGGTTTTTGCCGTTGCCAGTGGCACGCTCACCCGAAATTTCCAGGAAGTGCATAGCGACACCGTAATGGGATTACAATTCAACGCCGCCGGCACACAGATCGCTAGCGGGTCGGCGGATAAATTTGCCAAGGTCACCAACCTTGCCGACGGCAAAATCCTGCACGCCTTTGAAGGGCATTCTCATCATGTGCTCGGCGTGGCGTGGCAGTATAACGGCCGCATCCTTGCCAGCGTGGGTGCCGACAAAGAGATTAAAGTGTGGAACGTGATCACCGGCGAACGCGCCGGGAAGGGCACGGGATACGGAAAGGAAGTCACCTCTATTCATTTCGTGGGCTACACGGACCAAGCCGTGCTCAGCGCCGGTGACAACCGCGTGCGCCGCGTGCGCGTGCCAATGGGGAACCCCAGCAACGTGCGCGATTTTAGCGGCTCCAAGGATTTCGTATATTCCAGTGCCGTATCAGCCGATGGCGCCGTCATCATCGCCGGTGGCGAAGCCAGCGTGTTGCGCGTTTGGAATGGCATCAACGGGCAAGTTATCGCCGCCTTCGAGCCGCCCAAAGTGGAGGAGAGTCGGTAAGCCGGCTTCTTTGAGCCTTGAACCTTTTCCACTGCTCCGGTTCAATCTCCGCCGATGATCGTGCAACGCGCAGCGCAGTATTTCGTGGGAGTGGATGTGGGCGGTACAAAGATTTTGGCCGGGCTCTTCAATCGCTCGCTCAAACTGCTCGGCACGGTAAAGCTAAAAACCAAAGCCAATCGCGGGGGCGAGGCAGTGCTTGATCGCATCGAACGCGCCATTCGCGAACTACTCACCGAACACGCAATTCGCCTCACCCAAGTGCGTGCCATGGGCGTGGGAGTTCCCGGCATTGTTCATCAGGGCCGCGTGTTTGGCGCCACCAACATCGGCTGGGAAGACGTGCCCATACGCGCTTTGCTTAACCGCCGGTTGCGTCGGCCAGTGGTGGTGGAGAACGATTGTAATTTGTTTACGCTCGGCATTCATACTCTGGAACTCAAAAGCAAACCGAGCACGATGGTGGGCGTGTTTCTCGGCACTGGTTTTGGCGGCGGGATTATCATTAACAAGAAACTTTATACCGGCTTCAACCGGTCGGCGGGTGAGTTTGGGCAGATGGTGATTTCCAAGGGCGGCTTGAAAACCGGCACCGGCATTCGGGGCAGCTTGGAATCGCTCGCCAGTCGCACGGGAATTGTGCGGCGATTGCGCAAGGCGGTGCTGGAAGGGGGGGTGACAATGTTGCAGGAGGAACTGGGCGCGCAGCTTAAGGGCGTGCGCAGTCGGCATTTGCGACAAGCCATCGCGGCGCGCGATCCGTTGGTGCGACGCGTGGTGCGCAGTGTGGCGGAAGACACCGGCCTCGGTGTGGCGGGGATTGTCAGTGCGTTCGGGCCGGAATATGTGGTGATGGGCGGCGGCGTGATCGAGGCGTTGCACGGGACGATGTTGCCGATCATCCGAAAGACGGTGGAGGCACACGTGCTGCCCGGCACGATGGGCGGCGTGGAGATTGTCACCAGCGCATTGGGTGATGACGGCGGCATCAGTGGCGCAGCCGTTCTGGCGCGCGACGGGGTGGCGAAGTAATTACGAAAGCCGCGTGGTCTCGGAGATGCGGGCCATTTTGATTTCGGCATCCCGTTGGGTTTTTTTATCGGCGAGTTTGGTTTTCCGGATGAATTCCATTTGGCTGCGGCGCGGTTTCCCCCCTTTATTGTCTGTAGGCGTGCGCAATATATAAGTGCCATCGGGTTGCAGCTCGCGGGCTTTCACATTGTCCTTGAGAAGCGTGGGCAGGATTTTTTTTACGATACGTTTTTTGGCTTTCGCATCTTCGATTGGGAAGGCGACCTCAATTCGTTTTTGAAAATTCCGGTGCATCCAATCGCCACTCCCCGCAAACAGTTGAGCGGCGCCGCGGTTTTCAAAATAATAAATCCGACTGTGTTCGAGGAAGCGATCGACGATGCTGAGTACGCGAATGTTCTCGCTCAATCCCGGCACACCCGGACGCAGGCAGCAAATTCCGCGCACGATGAGGTCGATCTCCACGCCCGCCGCGCTGGCTTCGTACAGCGCCTCGATGACCGGTTTGTCGACGAGCGAATTCATCTTGGCGATGATGCGCGCAGGCTTACCGTTGGTGGCGTTGGCGGCTTCGCGTTTGATGAAGGCGAGCATGGATTTGTGAAATTCGTACGGCGCGACGATCAATTTGTCGGCCCCTTGAAATTCGCAGAAGCCGGTGAGCAAATTAAACAGCGCCGCGGCGTCCTCGCCGTATTCCTTTCGACAAGTCATCAGGCCGAGATCGGTGTAGAGCTTGGCGGTGTTGGGATTGTAATTGCCGGTTCCGAGATGCAGATAATGCCGCAGGCCTTCATCTTCCTGCCGTACGATGAGGCAGAGCTTTGCGTGTACTTTGTAGCCGACCAGCCCGTAGCTTACATGCACGCCGGACTCCTCCATTTCGCGTGCCCAACGAATGTTGTGCGCCTCGTCAAAGCGCGCTTTTAATTCCACTACCACGGCGACTTGTTTGCCATTGTGCGCGGCGCGAATGAGCGCACCGGCAATGCGGCGGTTCGATCCGGCACGATAAAGGGTTTGTTTGATCGCCAGAACTTTTGGGTCAGCGGCGGCCTGTTCGAGCAAATCCACCACGCTGTCAAAACTGTCGTAAGGCGAATGCAGCAGCACATCCTGCCGGCGCAGCACGGCAAAGATATCTTTACGCCGCCGGAACGCCGCCGCGATGGGTGCGATGAAGGGCGGATCACGCAGCTCGGGTGAATGATCGCCTTCGAGCAGCATGTTCACGTGGATGGGATTCACCGGACCGTTGATGCGATAAAGATCCTGCGCGTCCAGCTTGAACACTTCCAACAACTCCTGCACGAGATCGTCCGGGCAGGAGTGATCGATTTCCAATCGCACCGCCTCACCGCGTCGGCGGTTCCGCAATTCGTTTTCCACCGCTTGCAGTAAATTTTCCGCGTCTTCTTCGGCCACGTACAATTCGCTGTTGCGCGTTACGCGGAAGCACCAGTTGCCAATCACTTTCGTACCCGGGAAAAGATCCTCGATGAAACAGGAAATGATGTCTGAGAGAAACACGTATTCGTGTGCGCCCGCCGGACGGGGCAACGCCACAAGGCGCGGGATGATGCGTGGCACCTGTACGATGCACAGTCGTTGCTCGGTGCCGCGTGTGCGCTTAATTTCGGCGCGCACGATTAAATTCAGAGATTTATTTAAAATAAGTGGGAATGTTTTTTTCGGATCCACCGCCAACGGCGTGAGCACTGGTCGGACGGTTTCGCGATAATACGTCTCCACCCATTCGCGGTCATCCGGCCCGAGATCATCGATGACATGAAAGCGGAACCCCTCGCGTGCCAACGCCGGCCGCAGATCCTCTCGCCAGCTTTGAAAGAGATCGTCCACCATTCGGTGAATGCGCTCCTCCGCCGCCTGGAAAACCTCTGTGGCCGTGCGCCCGTCGAGGCTGCGCTCTACGACTTTGCTTTCAATTTGTTGCTTGAGGCCCGCGATGCGCACCTCGAAAAACTCATCGAGATTCGAATTCGCGATGCAAAAAAACTTCACCCGCTCCAGCAACGGATTGCCCGTGTCCAACGCCTCGTCCAACACCCGCTGGTTAAACTCTAGCCAGCTCAATTCCCTATTTAAAAAGTGATATTTTTTTTTGCTCATGCAATTGAGAGGCAAAAGAACTCTACCGCAAAAAACCGCCGAAAACAGCTTTGTTCCGGCTATTGGGAGTTTTTCACAAAAAACTCCGGTTAATTAACCTAAATTCACAAGATATTCAGCATTTGTTCAGATTTTATTCCCATGCTGATTTTTGCAATGAAACGCCGGATGACCCTTAAAAAACAGGCGTAAATGAATTCCACAAAAAATCGAGCCTTCGTTATTCGCACATTATCCACAAAGAATTCGCTAGAAATCTGAGCTTTTCCCCACTTTTCTCGTCAGGTAACATCCGCTCATGCGACATTTGATTTTTACCCTCATCCTCGGCGGCTTGGCGCACGCAGCCGATTGGCCAAACTGGCGCGGGCCGCAACACGATGGTATTTCGCGCGAGGCAATGCCGAAAGCCGATTTCAGCAAGATCGCTTGGCGTGCAGAAATCGGCGTGGGCTTTTCTGGTATGGCCGTTGCCGACGGCCGTCTTTTCGCCATGGGCTGCACCGGCAAACGGCGAGGCAACCAAGAAATCTTCACTTGCCTTGATGCCGTCACTGGCAAAGTTAATTGGAGTGACACTTATCCAGCCGCGCTGGTTGATTATCTTCATGAAGGCGGCCCGTGCGCCACGCCCACCGTGGACGGCAAGCGCGTTTATGGCCTCAGCAAATCCGGTCGGCTCGCATGCTACAACGTTGCCAATGGCGAAAAACATTGGACAGCCGATCTAATGGCCAAAGCCGAGCTGCCCAAGCCGCCCGAATGGGGCTTTGCAGGCTCACCATTAGTACTCGGTAATATGGTCATCGTCGAAGCCACCTTCACTTGCGCGTTCAACAAAACCACAGGCAAAGAAATCTGGCGCAGCAAAAAATACAAACCCGCATACGGCTCGTCTATTGCGTTCCAATTCAAAAACAAAATATACCTCGCCACGCTCAAGACCGATGGCCT